>CALVTZ010000118.1 GCA_944363255.1 uncultured Clostridia bacterium | reverse complement strand
ACGCGCGCCTGCCAACTGCGCATCCATTCGCCGTCGCCCCAATCGTATGAACCAAATAGTCCAATACGTATTCCAGAAATGCGACCTTCGAGCGCGGAGAAGAAGGGCTCGAACTCACTCTCTTCCAGCTCTTCCGAGCCCATTGCGGGACAGCCGAATAGCAGCGAATCACTCTGTAAGACCGCCTCAGTCGCGGCGGAGACGGGCAACAGTTCCACCTCTGCCCCAACCGATGCGGCACCCTCCGCGACTGCATTTGCCATTGCCTCTGTATTGCCCGTGCCCGACCAATACACGATAGAAACCTTCATAAAATACCTCCAAGTATTATTTGACGTTGAAAATTTGCGCGAGCGACCTGCCCTGCTGCATGTGTCTGCAAATGCAGGCGGAACAGCGCCTGTACTGTTCAAAGGTGCGCTGCGCCTTGTCGACGTTCGCATACACCTTCCACGCTCCGCACATGAGACAGCCGTAGGGATCGCGAATAAACCCGCACACGTCGGCGAGCGGATAGCCGAGAAAGATGCCGATCTCGTGCGGAAACGCCTCCCCCATTCTCGCTCTGAGTTGCACGATCGCCTCCTCCTCGTTCCGATAGGAATAGCCGTAAGTATGGAGGAACGCCCTGATCTCCTCCCGCTGCAAATAGTCGTGCAGGCGGACGCGGTGATAGACGTAGACGGGCAGTCGCTCCCCATCCTCGCGCAACAGAACAAAGGCAAACCCCTTTTGAGAAAAACTGCGCGCAAGGCGAAAGACGACATCTTCCTCCCCTTTCGCAAGACTGACGAGACTGGCAATTTTCAGCCCCGCAAAGGTCACGCCGCAATGACGGCCGATTGAATATTCGGTAAGACTCATGCTCTCCTCTTTGAGTTCGCCATTGCGAACTCATACCTTAAATTAAAGTTCGCTTATGCGAACTTGTAGACATTATAGCGCATCTTTGCCGAAAAATCAAGCACTCCGCGATAATTAGTTTGACGAAAATTGCGTGAACACCCTTTCCGCTTACGAAAAATAAAGACCACGTGCGTACACGTGGTCGATCGTTTGTGTTCCTGTTCAGTCGTGTTTGCTGCCGCCGGGCGGCGGGGCGTGCGGCGTGCCCTTGGGCATCTTGCGTTCGCCGAGGAGGGTTGCGGGGCGAATGGAGTCCTTCCCAAATCGCTCGCGGATCTTATCCATCATCTCCTCCACGCGCGCCTGCCGTTCCTGCTCGCGCAGATGAAACAGAGAGAGCTGCTCGGGCGCGTCCAGCCGATCGAGATAGATGGCGCTCACCGTGAGCGCGCGGATCTTGTTTTCCCAGCGATAGCGCCGCTTCAGAATATCCGCCGCCGCGCGTGCGAGCATGAGCGCGCTCTGGGTGGGCTCTCGCAGCTGTTCCTGCCACGATTCGAAGGCGAGCGTGCTGTCGCGCACCGTCACCTGTACGCCGTGCGCCCGCAGATCCTGGGCGCGCAGCTTCCTGCCGATCTCCTGCGTGAGGGAGAGCAGAACGGCGTGCGCCTCCTCCATGTCGTCGAGGTCGGTGACGCAGGTGATGCCGTGCCCGATGCTCTTTGCCTGCTCGCTGTCGCTCACGAGGGCGACGGGCGAATCGTCCAGCCCGTTTGCAAACCGCCAGAGCATTTCGCCGTTCTTGCCCAGCGCGGAGACGACGTCCGCAAGCGGCACGCAGGCGAGCGCGCCGATGGTGTGCACGCCCATGCCCGCCAGCTTTTCGCTCGTGGCCCTGCCGCAATACAGCAGGTCGGAACAGGGCAGCCTCCACACCTTGTCGCGAAAGTTTTCCCGCGTGATGACGGTGACGGCGTCCGGTTTCTTCATATCCGAACCCAACTTGGCGAACACCTTATTGAAGGAGATGCCCACGCTCACCGTGATGCCCAGCTCCCGCTTTGCCGCCTCGCGCAATTCGTTTGCGATGACATGCGGCGGCTTTATGTTGTGCGTCACGTCCAGCCAACATTCGTCCAACCCGAAGGACTCCACGCGGTCGGTGTACCGCTCGTAGATCTCGTGCAGGGCGCGGGAGAACTGCGCGTATATCTCGTGATGGGGCGGCACGATGACAAGGTCCTTACACAGCCGCTTCGCCTGCCAATTCGCCATGCCCGTTTTCACGCCCGCCTGCTTTGCGAGCTCGGATTTTGCAAGCACGATGCCGTGGCGGTTCTCCTGCGAACCGCACACCGCGACCGCCTTCCCCTGCAAACTCGGATCGAGCGCGCACTCGACGGAGGCGTAGAAGGCGTTCGCGTCGCTATGAAGGATGATCCTGTCCTGCGTTGCCATACGCAAATTATACCCGAAACAAACGTTTGTGTCAAGTGTACAAAAAAAAATGATTGCAAATTTGCCCGACTTGCTTTAAGATAAAGCGGGAGGCAGTTATGATCATCAACGTTGGCGCGCGTACGGATATTATCAACTATTACAGCGAATGGATGTTCCGCCGCTTTGAGGAAGGGTTCGTCTATTCGCGCAATCCCCTCTTTCCCAAGAACGTTTCGCGCTACGAACTTTCGCCCGACAAGGTGGACGCGGTGCTCTTTTGTTCCAAGAATTACGCGCCCGCGCTGCCCAAACTCGAGCGCGTCACGGCGCGCTTTCCCGCCTACTTCTACTACACCATCACGGCGAACGGGAAGGACGTGGAGCCCAACGTGCCCGACCTCGACACGAGCGTGGATACGCTCATTGCCCTCTCCCGTTTGGTGGGAAGGGAGCGCGTTGCCTGGCGGTACGATCCCATCCTCATCAGCGGGAAGTATTCGCCCGAAGTGCATTTTGCGACCTTCGACCGCCTCGCGCGCCGTCTTGCGCCCCACGTCGA
The DNA here is from genome assembly GCA_944363255.1 of uncultured Clostridia bacterium. Lineage (GTDB taxonomy): Bacteria > Bacillota > Clostridia > Christensenellales > Borkfalkiaceae > Gallimonas. The sequence goes on along the minus strand of CALVTZ010000118.1, from coordinate 1,571 downwards.
CCGCTGCATCTTCAGCTTTGTCGAACTGTATGCAAAGCTGCGCAACAACCTGCCCGATCTCTGTACGCTGGACGGTGCGATGCGCACCCGCATGGCGGAAGGGCTTGGCAGGATCGCCGCCTCCCACCGCCTGCCCATTCAGACGTGCGCGGACGAGACGGACTACTCCCGATACGGCATTGCCCAATGCGGCTGCGCGACGCTCGACATCATCGGGCGGGCGAACGGGCTCAACTTCCGCAAGATGCGCCACACGGGGATCCGCAGGGGGTGCAAGTGCATACCAAGCCGAGACATGGGCTGGTACGACAGCTGCCCCAACCTGTGCAAGTACTGCTACGCCAACAAGAGCAGTGCGAGCGTGGAGGAAAATGTAAAAAAACACGATCCCGCCTATCCCCTTCTCATTGGCAAGATCGAGGAAGACGACATCGTGCGCGACGCCACGCAGGAGAGCTATCTCGCCTGCGACAACAAGCAGCTCTCCCTCTTTGATTAACTTTTTACAAAGCGGGCGACAAAGAAGCCCTCATACAGCTCGTTTGGCGCGACCGTGATCGTTCCCCGCATGGAGGGAAGCAGCGCAAGCTCCTTGGGCGGCGCGATCTCATCGAGCCGACACCCACCCCTGCGCAGCGCAAATTCCACCGCCTCCTCGTTCTCCTCTTTGAGCACGGAGCACGTCGAATACACGAGCGTGCCCCCCGATTTGAGCAGCGAAAGCCCCTTTTCCAGCAATTTCTTTTGCAGCGCGGCGCAGTTTGTGATGAGCTTTGGGGAGATCTTCATCGGCTCGCCCACTATCAGCGTGCCGCTGCCGCTGCACGGCGCGTCCAAAAGGATACGGTCGAAGCGGAAAAATTCGCTCAACTTGGTGGCGTCCTCCATGAGCGCGCTCACGCGCGGAACGCCCTGCCGCTGCAAGTTGAACTTCATGCGCTCAAAGCGGATCTTATCCCGCTCGCACGCGGTGAGAAAGACCTTTCCGCCCGCGAGCGCGGAGATCTGCGCCGTCTTTCCGCCTGGGGCAGCCGTCATGTCGAGCACGTTCTCCCCCTCCTGCGCGCCCAGATACAGGGGCGGAAGCATGGAGGAAAGGCTCTGCAGGTAGATCTCGCCCCGCTCGTACAGCGCAGTCTGCCGCACGGCGTCCTCACGCACGCCGTGCAGGATGAATGCGTCCTCATACCAAGATGGTTGCGTGAAGCAAAAGCCGCCTTCCTGCAGGGCGGCTTTGATTTGTTGTGCACTCCTCTTGAGCGTGTTCGCGCGCAGCGTGACGGGGCGCTCCCCATCAAAGCCCGCGGCGATCTCGTTGGCGCGTTCGCCGTACTGCGCAAAAAGGCGCTCGCTCAAAAAGGCGGGAAGCTCTTGCATGGCGCTCCTTTATGGACGAAAGGACTTGCGGATGTCCGCCATCCACTCCTTGATCGTCTCATCGTCGGTGAGTTGTTTGTTGTGTTCGAAGCGAACGCTGAGTGCGGGCGCGACGCTCGCCCCGCGCAGCGCCTTCTTGAAGTCGGAGGAGACGTGCCCCATCCAGCCGCCGTTGGTCGCAAAGGGATATACCT
>CALVTZ010000117.1 GCA_944363255.1 uncultured Clostridia bacterium | reverse complement strand
TCCGATCTAGATGACCATCGAGACGCTCAGCGGCGTCAAGGAGGTGTCCGTTGCCTCCTTCGGCGGCGTGGTGACTTCGGCAAGCGTCGATCTGGGCAGGGCGGAACTTGCGGGCGAGAAGATCCCCTCCGTATGGAAGGGGGACGCCATCATCGACCAGCCCATGGACATCGAGGGCAAGGAATATCGCGTCACGCTCGTAAATCTCGGCAACCCGCACTGCGTTCTCTTCTGCGATAAGGTGGACGACGTTCCCGTGGAAACGCTCGGCCCCAAGATCGAGAACAGCAAGTACTTCCCGCACAAGACGAACGTGGAGTTCATTCGCGTCGTCAACGAGACGACGGTGAAGATGCGCGTATGGGAGCGCGGCAACGGCGAGACGTGGGCGTGCGGAACGGGCGCGGCGGCGGCTGCCGTGGCGTGCGTGCTGCGCGGCTTCTGCAAGAAGGACACGGATATCACCGTCAAAGTCAAGGGCGGCGACCTCATCGTGTGCTACCGCTCGGACGGCTCCGTCACGCTCACGGGTAACGTGCAAAAAATCTATGAAGGGAAGGTGGAGTTCTGATGCGGCAGGCGCTTTATGAAGAGAGCGCGCAGTCGCAGCGGGCAAAGACGGAGGCGCGCGTCTACACGGCGCTGCACGTGGTGAGCATCATCTTTTTGGTGTTTGCCGTCATTCAGATGTTCGCCTGCCTCATCGTGCTCCCCGGTTTGATCGGGCAGTACACCAACCCGCCCGAAGATCAGCCCAAACTCACCACGATGGGGCTTGTCGTCGGGCTGGTCACGTGGATCGGGCTGGTGCTCGTGTGGCTCGCCATCGCATTCTTCTTCTTTAAGTTCAAGCGTCGCTTCAACGTGAGCTACGACTATCTCTTCGTGGAGGACGAACTGCGCATCACCAAGGTATTCGGCGGCAGAAAGCGCAGACCGATCATCACCATGAAGACCGATCAGATGCTCAAGATCGGCAATTGGGAGGACGAGGACGGCTTCCGCGACACCATGCGCGGGCTCAACGGCAAGAAGCCCAAGTATATGACGCCCAACCGCGCGCCTTCGGAGGGCAAGTACTTCGTGTACATTCTCTACTCGTCGAGCATCGAAAAGAACGTTTACGTCATCGAATGCCGCATGGAGATGCTCGAAAATATCGTATTTGTAGCAGGCAGAAATAAACTTGAATGGAAACGGTGATCTATCTTGACAACGCCGCGACGACCCGCCCGAACGCTCGGGCGGTTTCGCGCGCTCAAGCCTTTCTCGATGAGAAGTGGTACAATCCCTCCGCGCTGTATGCGGGCGGAGAGGGGGTAAAGCGCGAGATCAAGGGCGCGCGCGAGAGCTTGCTCTCCCGCATTGCCGATCCCGCGCAGTTCGAACTCACCTTCACCTCCTGCGGCACGGAGGCAGACGATCAGGCGATCTTCTGCGGCGCGCGGCGGGGGAACGCGGTGACGACGAGCGGGGAACACGCGGCGGTGAACGCGAGCTTTCGCGAACTGAAAAACCGCGGCGTGGAGCCGCGCTTTGCGCCCTCGCTGCAAGACGGGCGGGTGGACGAGGAGGCGCTCCTCTCCCTTGTGGACGAAAAGACCAGCCTCGTCTCCGTCGTGCACGTGGCGAGCGAGACGGGCGCGGTGAACGACATCTTCCGCCTCGCCGCCCTCGTCAAGAAGAAGAACCCGCGCTGCCTCGTTATGAGCGACGGCGTGCAGGCATTCGGAAAACTCCCCGTGCGCCTCACCAAGGACATTGACCTGTACACGGTGAGCGCGCACAAGATCGGCGGCGTAAAGGGCACGGGCGCGCTCATTCGCAAAAAGACGCTCACGCCCTTCACCTATCTCTACGGAGGCGGGCAGGAGGGAGGCGTGCGCAGCGGCACGGAGAACGTGTTCGGCATCATGTGCTTTGCGTACGCGGCGGAGGACAAGTTTTCCTCCCTGCAGGCGGACGGCGCGCGGGCAAGGGAGCTGCGGGAAGCGCTCTTTTCCGCCCTCGATCGGGACATCTTTGCGCGCATTTCGCCCGAGGAGGGATCGCCCTATATCCTCACCGTCTCCGCGCGCGGACTGCGCGGGGCGGTGCTGCAGCAGCTGCTCTCGCGGGGGGGCGTGTATGTGGGTACGGGCAGCGCCTGTTCCTCCAAGAAGCCCTTTTCCGCAGCCATCGAGGCGTGCGGCTATCGGGAGGACGTGCTCTACGGCGTATTGCGCATGAGTCTCTCGCCGCAGACGACGCGGGAAGAGGTGCTCGCGTGCGCGGCGGCGCTGAATGAAGAGGCGCGCGCCATGAAAGGAAGGTTATAATGGAAAAAGTTATCGTCATCCGCTATGCGGAAATTCATTTGAAGGGAAAGAACCGCGGCTACTTCGAGCGTCTCTTCGGCGTCAATCTCGAGCGCGCGTTAAAGGGCATTCGCCACGAACTGCACCGCACGAGCGGGAGATACCTCGTCGCGGGCTATCCCGAGGAGATGGAGGAGGAGATCTTCACGCGCATCTCCCGCGTGTTCGGCGTGCACTCCTATTCGGCAGCGTACCGCGTGCCCAACGACGTGGAGAGCATCGTGGAGGCGGCGCTTCTCGTCGCGCCCGAAGAGGGCACGTTCAAGGTGGAGACGCACCGCGCAGACAAGCGCTATCCGCTCACGTCCATGCAGCTCAACGCGCTCGTGGGGGCGCGCATTCTCGAAAAGAGGCGGCTGAAGGTGGACGTGCACGCGCCGCAGCGCACCGTCTATCTCGACGTGCGCGAAAACGGCACCGCGCTCATCTTCGGCGCGTTTGAAGAGGGGGCGGGCGGAATGCCCGTCGGCTCGGCGGGAAAGGGGCTGCTGCTCATCTCGGGCGGCATCGATTCTCCCGTGGCGGCGCACATGATCGCAAAGCGAGGCATGAGCGTGAAGTATCTGCACTTCCACAGCTATCCCTACACCAACGACGGGGCAAAGGAGAAGGTCGTCGACCTCTGCCGCACGCTCGCGCCCTACACGGGTACGCGCGTCCTGCAGACGGTGAGCGTCACACACATTCAGGAGGAGATCCACAAGAAGTGCGCGCCCGAGCTCAACGTCACGCTGCTGCGCCGCTTCATGTTCCGCATTGCAGAGCGCGTCGCCCGCCACGAGAGCGCAAAGTGCCTCATCACGGGCGAGAGCTTGGGGCAGGTCGCAAGCCAGACCATCGAGGGCATGACCTCTTCGAACGCCGTCGTCACGCTGCCCGTTCTGCGCCCGCTTGTGGGATTTGACAAGGACGAGATCATCATCCGCGCCAAGAAGATCGGCACATACGACATCTCCGTGCTGCCCTTTGAGGACTGCTGCACCGTCTTTCTTCCCGACTTCCCCGCCATCAAGCCCAAACTCTCCTTCATCGAAGAGGAGGAGGCGAAGTTGGACGTGGAGGCGCTTACCAAGGAGGCGATGCAGACGTTGGAGCGCATCGAGTTTTAATCTTCCCACCAATCATCGGGAAGGGGGCGCGGCGGCACCTTGACTGCGGGCAGCATGACCTGCTCGCCCGCGTGTTCGCGGTAGTAGGGGGTGACGGAATACTCATATCGCTCGCCCGCGACCACGTCGTCATCTACAATCCATTCGCGGTATTTTCCGCTGTAAACGGTGAGTTCCTCACCGTTATTTTTTCTTTTTACGACATATTCATAGTACTCTGCGTGACATAGTTCTATGGTGACAGACCCATTTTGCACGAAAATGGACGGTTTTTCGATGGTTGGGCGGCTGAAGCGGGTGCTTTGCTCCTCGGGCAAAAAGGCGGCGCAGAAGTAGTCTGTGCGCGTCTCGATGGGCGGCGCGAGGGGATCGGCGCGCACGATGCGGTGCCTCGTTTCATACTCCGCGCGGTCAAAACTGAGCTGCACCACGCCCTCTTCCTGCGGGAAGGCGGGCGGGGGCGCGCCTTCATACAGCGCCTGTAAAATGCGCTTTGCAGCGAGCGTGGGCTTTCCGCCTCCCGCCGTCTGAATGGGGGAATTGTCACGGTTGCCCATCCACACGCCCACGGTGTGTAAGGGGGTGTAACTCATGCAGTACGCGTCCAGATTGTGCGCGCCCTTTGCGGCCGTCCCCGTCTTGGCGCAGAGGGGGAAGCCGAGCGAACGCAGGCTCTTTGCCGTGCCCTCCTCCACACTCGAGCGCAGCATATCGTTTACAAGAAAGCTCGTCTCTGCGGAGAACACTCTGCGCGCATTCGGGGTGTGCGCGTAAAGCACCCGCCCCGCGTTGTCCTCCACGCGCACGATCGTGCGGGCGGGGGCGTACGTTCCTCCCGCGGCGAGCGCGGCGTACCCGTCTGCAAGGGCGGGCAGGGTAAAGCCCTCGCGCATTCCCCCAAGTGCAAGGGCGAGCGACTTGTCCTCGCTGCCCGTTTGCAGCCCCAATTTGGCAAGGGTGCGGCAGGCGTGCTCCGTGCCCAGCTCGTTGAGCAGCGTGACGGCGGG
>CALVTZ010000116.1 GCA_944363255.1 uncultured Clostridia bacterium | reverse complement strand
GGTAGGAGCGGCTCACGAGTCCGCACCATCCCGGAGGGAGCTCCGGGAAACGGGACTTCCTGCACGTTGCGGGGCTTGCGCCCGTCACGGCGGAGGAGATCGCAGACAGCTACCGCGGGGGCGATCTTGCGCGGCACGTGCACGACTATATCTTTTCGGACGAGCTCTCCCCCTGCGTGCTCGAACGGGGGGGCGCGCCCACAGACTTCTTTGCCCGCCGCCGCGCGGGGGCGCTTCCCTTTGACACGCTCTCTGCGGCGCAGGCGTACTTTTACAGCAAGCGCAAGGCGCAAAAGAACGTGCAACTTCGCAGGAACAGGCTGACCGCCGCCCTCACTTCCGCGCGCAAGAAGCAGGAGAAAAAACTTGCCCTGCTGCTCGAACGCAAACAGGCGTGCGCGGGCATGGAGACGGAGCGCGTGAAGGGCGAGCTCATCACCGCCAACCTCTACGCCCTCAAACAGGGCATGGCGAGCTGCGAGGTGTACAACTACTACGACGAGGGGGGCGCAAACATGAAGATCGCGCTCGATCCCACCCTCACCCCCTCCGAGAACGCCCAGCGCTACTTTGCGCGCTACCGCAAGCAAAAGCGCACGTTGGAAGCGCTCGCCCCGCAGATCGCGGAGACGGAGGGAGAGCTCTCCTACTACGCCTCCCTGCTCGCCGCGGTGGAGACGGCGGAGAGCGACAACGACCTCACCTCCCTCGAAGAGGAGCTGGCGCAGGCGGGGCTCATGCACGTGCAGACAGTCAGGAACAAGAAGGCGCCCGCCATCCCCTACCGCACCTTTGAGCGGGGCGGCTTCACCATCTATGCGGGGCGCAGCAACGTGCAGAACGACCGCCTCATCCGCGAGAGCCACGGCGACGATCTGTGGCTGCACGCGCGCAACCTGCACTCCTGCCACGTGGTCATACGCAGCGGGGGCAGGAAGGTGAGCGAGGAGGTGCTCGCCTTTGCCGCCGCCGTGTGCGCCAAATATTCGGCGGGCAAGGGGGACAGAGTGCCCGTGGACGTGTGCCCCGTTCGCCGCGTGAAAAAGCCAAAGGGCGCCAAGGCGGGCTTTGTCACCTACACCGATTTTGAGACGGTGTTGGGCGATCCCGCCAGGGCGGAAGAGGCATGATACCTCCCCGTTTGCACCAAAAAGTTACATTCGTATGCAAAATTTTGCATCATAAAAGAAGCGCCCCGCCGTCTGGCGGGGCGCTTTCATCCGTTCCCGTTTTGTGATACTAACCCTTGCAGGCGCACGCCTTGCCCTGCGGATAGAGGGGCAGTTCGAAGAAGCCCGAACACACCTCCTGCGAGTACTCCTGCGCGGGCGGAATGGCGCAATAGCCGTAGCTGGGCACGAGCAGTTCCACCTGCATGGAGACCTTGAGGATGCAGGTGACGCAGGCGCTTATGAGGAAGCCCCCCGTCGCCGCGTCGAAGGTACCCTCGGGGGAGACGCAGCTCACCGCCGCCGTCACCGAGAAGGGCATCACCGACGCGGGCGGCACGAAGAGCAGCACGTCTTCATTCAGCGTGATCACGCCGCTCGCCTTGCCCTGCGTTCCCGCCGCGTCCGTGTACACCACCTCGATGGGAATGGTGACCGTCGCCTGCACGCGGGCAAGGCCGCTGTCTGCCTGCCGCTCCACGTTCAGCCCTGAGAGCGTTCCAACGGAAGAAGTGGAACGCGCGCTCTCGAAGGTGAGCGGATATGTAGGATCTGCGGGCGTGGGATCGGTAAGCGTTACGGCGTAGCGCTCCAGCCGCGTCTGGATGATGCCCGCGTCAAAGATTTTTTCCGCCTGGATACACACCTTCTCGTTGAGCCCGTTCAACGGATTGCCCGAGATCGCCCCGGGGCAATGGTCGGATGAAAAATTGGAAAAAAAGGACATTTGTTACCTCCGTGTCAAGAACCGTTTGGTTCTATTCCATGCTATGCGAAGTCCTCCCCTTTTCGTTCCCCTACAGCCACACGCTCTGCCCCGGATAGAGGTGGGGCGTGCCGTTCTTTTCCTCAAACTTCTGCGGCGAACCGCACAGCAGCGTGCGGCTCTCCCCGCCCCGCACGGTGTACAAATTGCCGCCGCACGGGGGAAGGGCGAGCACCTGCCCCGCCTCCACCTCTCCGACGAGGGCGTTGTGCGCAGCGAGTGCGCGCGGGGGCATTTTGAAGGCGCGGGCGATCTCAACGAGCGTCTGCCCCGCCTTTACGCGATAGTAAGAAGGTTGTTGCAGGCAAAGTTTCACCCTCCATTGTATGCGCGCCCTCATATTTTTGTTCCGCCGCCAATAAAATGGGGTATGCAGAATTTGTACAAGACCGCCGCCGTCGTCACCGTGTTTACGGCGTTTGAACACTTCCTCGGCTTTTTATACCGCATCATCCTCTCGCGCACGCTCGGGCCTGAGGGGCTGGGGCTATACCAGGTGGCGCTCACCCTGTTCGCCGTCTTTTTGACCGCCTCCTCGAGCGGGCTGCCCATCACCCTGTCGCGCGTCATCTCAAAGCACCGCGCCCGCGGCAGCAAGCGGGGCGAGCGCGCCGCCACCTCCTCCGCACTGCTCGCCGCCCTCCTCTTCAGCCTGCCCATCACGCTGCTGCTCTTTTTGCTGCGCACCCCCTTCACCCGCATCTTTGCCGACGCCCGCAGCGCAGACCTCTTCTATATCATCCTCGTGGGGCTGTCCTTCACCTCCGTGTACGCCATCATCCGCGGCAGCTTTTGGGGAAACCGCCGCTTCTTCGCCTATTCGCTCATCGAGCTTGTGGAGGAGATCGTCATGATCGTGGTGGGCGTGCTGCTCATCGTCGTCCTTCCCACGGGGCTTGCAGGGCCAAACTGTGCGGCAGTCGCCGTGCTCGTATCCTATCTCGCCTCCTTCTCCATCGCCCTGTGCTACTTCTTTGCGCGCGGCGGCAAGCTCGCCTCCCCGCGCGGGGAATTTTTGCCCCTGCTGCGCTCCTCCCTGCCCGTGACCGCCATGCGCACCTCCTCCTCGCTCATCGGCTCGCTCATCTCCGTGCTCTTCCCCATGCGCATGATGGCGTCGGGCGCCTCCTCTGCGCGCGCCATGAGCGAATACGGCATCGTGTACGGCATGGTGATGCCCGTCATCATGGTGCCGAGCACGCTCATCAGCTCCATCGCGCTCGTCATCGTGCCCGAGCTCTCCGAATGTTACTACCGCGGCGAACAGCAAAAACTTGCCGCCCTCGTAAAGAAGGCGCTCTCCTCCTCCGTGCTCATCGCCTGCCTGCTCATCCCCCTCTTCCTCTCCGTGGGGGAATTTGTGGGCATCTTCCTCTACTCCAACGCGCGCAGCGGGGCGCTCATCGAGGGCGGGGCGCTGCTGCTCATCCCGCTGAGCATCACCATGATCTCCACCAGCATCCTCAACTCGCTGGGCTGTGAAAAGCAGACGCTCGCCTTCTTCTTGCTTGGCTCTGCCGCCATGCTGCTGTGCGTGTGGTTCCTGCCCCCCTATCTGGGAAGCGGGGCGCTGCTTGTGGGCATGGCGTGCGACTACCTCATCACGGCAGTCTGCTCGCTGCTCCTGCTCAGACGCAAGGCGGGCAAGCTGGGGCTGCGCTCCTTCTTCCTGCGCCTTGTGCCCGTGACGGCGCTCGCCGCGGCGGCGGGCGTGCTCGCACGAAACCTGCTCATCGGCGTGCTGGGCTACGTCCCCGCCGCCCTTCTCACCATGCTCGTCGTGCTGCTCGTGGAGCTCCCCCTGCTGCACGTTTTGCGCCTTGTCGACCTCAGGCAGCCCGTGCTGTGGCTGAAAACTCGATTTTTTGCAAAAAAGCGCGCAAAAGCGTGATTTTTTCGCCAGCCCCCTTGACAGCGCGGCAAAAGTGATTTACAATGAGTATTGGTAAAATAACCAAATAATGGAGGAAAGAGCAACAATGAGACTTTCGGAAGAACAGCGCAAGGCGCTTCGCGTTCGCGTTGACTACACCAACATGACGGATAAGTACCTTGGCGACAAGGGCTTTTCGGACAAGAAACTTGCAAGCTATTCGAAACTAGCCAAGGCAGCGCACGCATACGTGAGCGAGAACCGCGGCAAGGACGAGCTGTTCATGGGCTGGACGGAACTGCCCTACAACCAGGACGAGATCGTTGCCGACATTTTGGAGACGGCAAAATTCGTGCGCAAGCGCTTTGACAACTTCGTCGTGCTCGGCATCGGCGGAAGTGCGCTCGGCCCCTCCATGATGTTCACGGCGCTGTGCCACCTGCACTACAACGACCTGCCCAAGAGCAAGCGCAAGGGCCCCCGTTTCTTCGTGGAGGACAACGTCGATCCCGTGCGCATGAAGGAACTGCTCGACGTCATCGACGTGACCAAGACCTGCTTCAACGTCATCTCCAAGTCGGGCGCGACGAGCGAGACGATGACGCAGTACCTCATCATTGCCGACCTGTTGAAGAAGGCGGGCGCGAACGTGAAAGATCACGTCATCTTCACGACGGACGCAAGCCGCGGCAACCTCGTCAAGATCTCGACCGAGCTGGGCGGCGTGAAGAGCTATGTGCTGCCCGACGGCGTGGGCGGAAGATTTTCCGAACT
>CALVTZ010000115.1 GCA_944363255.1 uncultured Clostridia bacterium | reverse complement strand
CTCTTTTTTCTTCATAACAAAACTCCCCCCTATTTGTTTTTTTCTATTCTATCACACCTTTTTGTTTTCGGCAATAGTTTTTTCAAAAAAATTTCAACTGTTTTATGCCGAAATGAAAGTAATGACGGAAAAGCACAAAAGCGATTCCCCGCGCTGTGGCGGAGAATCGCTTTTTGAACGAGATTTACTTGGTCTTGACGCGCAGCGCGGTGACGCTGTATGCGGGCGCCTCGTAGCCAAAGACGGAGGAAATGCCCAGCGTTTTCATGCTCGGCGTGATGGCGTTGCCGTCCGAAAGCGTGCTGACGGCGAGCGGATCGCTGTTTGCAAGCACGATCGCCTGCGCCGCGCCCTGCACTTCCAGCCCCGTGACTGCCGTGAGATCGACATTGAATTTGAGGGCGGAGTCGCCCGCGTTGACGATCTTGACGAGCACGTCGCCCGTCGCGGAGTCGTAACTCGTGACGTAGTACACGTCGTCGAGGGTGCGGTCGTACGCCGAATTGTTGGCGCGGTACAAGCTCTTGGGCGTCTCCCCTGCGAAGGTGAGAAGGGAGGTGAGCTTGTAGTCGCCCGCGTTCTGCATGAACAGCTGCTGCACGAAGTAGTTGGGCGTGAGCACCACTTCGAAATTGGTGAGGTACATCATGTCCTCAAACCATTGATTGTAGTTGGTCATGCCGCGATCCCACACGATGCCGAACATGGGCGCGTAGGCGGCGAGCTTGACGATATCGCCGTTGCGCTCGAAGCCCGTCATCATGGCGGCCTCGGAGATCGCCGTCATCCACGTGTTGTGCATATCGGGCGCACCGCTGCGGAAGTATTCCGTATAGGTGACATTATCGTTTGCGGTGGGCGAGCGGCGCACCTGCGCGTTTGCAGAGTATTCGCCCACGAATACTTCGTAGTAGGTCTCGGGCGCATCCTGCGGGCGCTTGTAGTCGTCGTACAGGTAGGCGTTTTCGAAGAAGTCGGTATAGTTGACGTAGTAGTGCTGATCGTGCAAGCCGTAGTCTGCAACGCGCGCGATCTTGCCGCTCTCATAGTACATCTCTGCGTACACCTGCGCCTCCCCCTTTCTCTTATCTGCGGGGTTCTCGCAGTTCTGGAAGAGGGTGCAGTTGCCCACGATGGGCTTGACGGAGCGGTAGATGGGGTTTTCCTCCTCCGCGAACGCCTCGAGGAACTTTTCGTAATAGGAGACGAAGTAGTCATACCCCCACTGCTCGTTTCCGATGCCGATGTAGTCCATTGCGAAGGGCTCGGGATGCCCCATGTTCGCGCGCACCTGCGCCCAATACCTTTCGTTGGGATCGGTGGCGTTCACGCTGCCCTTTGCAAAGCAGATGAGATCCTTTGCGTCCTGAATGAAGTCCTGGATGCCGTTGCCGTGCCGTCCTCTGAGCGCGGTGCCGCTGCCCTGCGTCTGGCAGGTCATGCCGCAGCTGACGATGGGGATCGCCTTTGCGCCCACATTTTCGCACAGGAGGAAGTACTCGTAGAAGCCCACGCCGTACTCCATCTCGTAATAGTTGCCGCTGCGCTGCCAGATGTTGGTGTTGGGCACGCGCGTCGCCTGTTCGCCGTAGGTGGTGACTTCCTCCACCTGCCCGTCGCGGTTGAGGGTGTAGGTGAAGGGGTTGAGCTCGTCGTCGCCGTTCACCTTTTCCGCGCCGATGGAGCTCTTCCAATTATACCAGTTGTTGTCGTTCGTGCCCTCTGCCGCGCACCCGCCGGGGAAGCGGAAGAAGGCGGGCGAGAGATCTTTGATGGCGTTAAAGACGTAGTTCTTGATGCCGCCCGTCGCGTCCTTCGTCTCGAAGGTGATGGCGTCCAGCTCGCACGTCTGCGTGGCGGAGCCGAATACCAGCTCCAAAACGACGTCCTCCTGCGTGATGCGCTGCGAGTTGATCGTCACTTCGTACTTCACCCAATTTGCGCTCTCGGCAATGTCCACCGTCTTCTCCAGGTAGACTTCGCTCCCGCGCGCACTCTTTACGCGCACCGTGAGCGCGCCCGCATAGTTGCGAATGAAGGCGGAGAACACGTAGTCCACGTCAAAGTCGAGGAACATGGGCAACGCCTCATAGCCCGCGTTGGAGATGCTTCCGTTTGCGGGGGAGCTTACCTTAATATAATAGGGGTTGTTGACGTGAATGCCCGTGCCCGACTGCACCGTGATGCCCGCGCCGCCCGCCGCGTTCCAGCCGTAGGTGCGGTTGCTCGCGTACTCAAAGGAGCCGTTTACCACCATGTTGTCGTCCATGGCGTAAGAGGCGTAGTTGATGTCCTCGAGGAAGAGCCCGAACAGATCGGGCGAGATGCCCATGAAGGGATCTTCCCTGTCCACCCCGCCCGAGAGCGCGATGGTCGCGTCCGCCTTGGAAAAGGCAGGCGCCTGCGCGTCTACCCCGGGCGTTTCGGGTTCACTCTCGCCCCCGCAAGCAGTCGCCCCGAGTGCGACGGAACAAGCCATGACCGCAGCCAGAGCCAAACAAACCTTCTTCTTCATTTTTTCCTCCCTATATGCTCGATGCAAGCATCGCATTTATTCTATCACACTTTCTTGCCCGCTGCAAGAACTTTTTTTAATTTCCCCCGCCCGTCGCGCACAAAAACATCGCCGCGCACGGGATGCACGCTCTCCTGCAGCACGATCTCCCCCACGCGATCGGCGATCACGCTGCCCTGCCTGGGGTTTTTTACGGAGAGGATCTCCCCCTTGACTTCCGCCTGCACGCAGCTGTTTTCAAAGGAGAGGTCGCACCCCTCCATCGTGCAGTCGACAAGGCGCAAGTCCTCGCAGTAGCAAAGGGGCTGCGTGCCGCTTATCTTGCAGCGCACGAGCGTGAGCCCGCGCGAATACCAGCCGAGGTACTCCCCCTTGACTTCGCTGTCGTACACGGTGACGTTCTCCGCGTGCCAGAAGGCGTCCTTGGTGTTGAGCACGCTGTTTTTGATCGTCACGTTCTTGCAGTATTGGAAGGAGTACTTGCCCGCAAATTTCAGCCCGTCGATGGAGAGATCGCGGCTCTCAAAGAAGGCGTATTCGGAGGTGAGTTCGCCCCCTTCCACGCTCACGCTGCGACAGCGCCAGCCAAATTCGGGCGAGACGATGGTACAGTTTTTCAAATACGTATTCTCACATTCGCGCAATGCCTTGATGCCAAGCATCTTGCAGCCCTCGATGGAGACGTTGCTACAATACCACAGCGCGGCGCGGCAGCCCTCCGTCATGTCGCCCCCGCGGATACAGGCGTTCGTCGCGTGCCAGAGCGGATAGCGCAGCGCAAAGTGGCAGTTCTCCGCGGTGAAATTGCTGCATTCCTTGAGGGCGGATTCCCCGTCCTCCTCGCCCTCGAAGGCGCAAGTTTGCAGGGTGAAGGCACGCAGCCCGTACAGCGCGCGCTCCTCCCCGAAGCGTTTATCTTTGATATTCATGTCCATTCCCGTTTGCGGGCGACCGCCCGCCTGTTTTTTTCGCATTTATTATACAGGAAACCTCCCCCTCCGTCAAGCAGAACGCCCGCACAGCGCGCCATTCCGCAAGAAAAAGACAAACCGCAGCCCCGAACGAGGTTGCGGTTTTTTTCGTTGTGTTTGCAGCGCGCGTTCCTGCGCGCGGGCGCGGCAAGCAGAATGCCTGCGCTCCCTCACACAAAGATGAGCAACACCTTGATGAGGACGAGCAGCGCAACGACGCCCAGCCCCACCCCGAAGGCGATCCAAAACTGCTTTTTACTGATGGGCTCGAGATCGTCGCGCAAGAGCGAGACGAGCGCGATCACATAGACGAGCGTGCACACCCCCATCGTCAGGGCAAGCGGCATAAAGGTGGGTGCCGAAACAGCCGTGATCTCAAAGAGCACGGTGGCGATGAGAAAAATCACGATCGCAAATCGCAATATGATCATGATCGAGCGTCTGTTCATACGATCTCCGTTATGCGCGGGCAAGCCCCTCTGCGCCCAGGATGCGCGTGAGCTCCTCATACATTCGAGCGTGCCCCGCCACGTTGGGATGAAGTCCGTCTGCCGAATACTTCACGCCCACGCCAAGTTCATCATACCCGAAAACGTCGCCCCAGTCAACAAATTTCGCGCCGAAATCTTCGCTTACCTGCTTTGCCGCCGCGCGATAGTCGCTCCACTTCATATTGGACGCGGTGTTGACAACGTCCGTCCTGTTCTCGCTGTACTGCAAATTTCCACCCGCACGGCGAAAGAGCATGGGAAGCACCATGATCTTGATCGTGGGATTTTTCAGCCGCAAGCTGCGGAAGAGGTAGAACAGCCCGCCCTTGTACGACTTGACCTGCGCGGCGGAAGTGGGCCAATCCGTTTCGCCCGTACCCGTTGCGGAGACGGGAACGCCGTGCGCAAAGTCGTTCGTGCCGTAGTAGATGACGCACAGATCTGCCTGCGCCACGGCAGCGGGAACGTTGTGCTCCCGCCCGCCCCCATCCGTGAAGGGCTGCGTCTTGTCGATGCGCTCCACCCCGCTGATGCCCGAGCCGAGCGCCGCCTTGACGGGAACGAGCGTCGTTCCGCCGCACGCCATGTTGCTGAGCACGGGATCGGTGGGATCTGTCGCCGTCTGCAGCGCATAGCACAGCTTTGCAAAGTAGGTATCCTTGTAGTTGAAGCCGTTGGGCTGCGTGTTGGGCGCAGTCGGATCGAGCAGACACCCGTCCGTGATGCTATC
>CALVTZ010000114.1 GCA_944363255.1 uncultured Clostridia bacterium | reverse complement strand
ATGTCATACTTCCTCCCCTGCGAGCAGCCTTTCCACCGCCCGCTCGTACTCTGCGGCGGGCAGCGTGCCGCGAAGCGCCTCTGCCCGCGCTGCGATCTCATGCAAATTCTGCGGAAGCGCCCCCTCCAGCCTGCGCCTGAGCGCCGCGGCGAGGGCGGGCGACGTTCCCCCCGTGGAGATGCCGATGACGACCTCCCCCCGCGTGATGAGGGCGGGGAAGAAGAAGTCGCAGTTCTGCCTGTCGTCCACGCTGTTTACCATGATCCCCTGCGCCCTGCAATCGTTTGCAACGCGCGCGTTCAACTCCCTGTCGTCCGTGGCGGCGATGACGAAGTGCACCCCTGCAAGCAGCGCGGGCGCGTACTCCGCCGCAACGACGGTGCCGAGCGCTTGCAGCGCGGGCAACACCCGCTTTGCGCACACCTCCACCTTCACCGCAAAGGGAAGCAGCTTTTGCGCCTTGCGCAGCGCCACCTCTCCCCCGCCCACGATGAGACAGCGGCTGCCCGCCACGGGGCACATAAACGGAAAACACTTCATTCTCTCTCCTCCAACGGGGCGCACGCCTGTAAGAAGCGCACGGGATCGCACTTGCGCAGCGCGCGCAGCGCGCCATCTTGCATGAGCGCAGGGTTGCGGCGCGCCAGCTCGCCCGCGCGGAACTGCGCAAGGCAGGTGCGAACGAGCTCCTCCGCCTCCCCCCGCGCCCGCTGCTTTTTGCGGTTGTTCTCCTCCGCCGCCCGCTCGAACGCGTCGATATTCATCACCGTGCAGCAGGGAAGCTGCGCGATGCCCTCCTCCAGATCGGGCGGAACGGCGAGATCGAGAAAGAGGCGGGGACGCCCGTCCTGCGTGGCACGGGCGACTTCCTCCAGGCGCAGTACGGCATGGCTTGCAGCCGTGCAGCAAATAATGGCGTCCTGCCCCGCGAGCGCAGCATAGCGCTCCGAATAGGGCACGCGCACCACCCCCTCTTCCAACACGCCCTCCGCTGCGGAAGGGGCATGGCGGCGCATGGTCGCACTCACGAGCACGCCCTCCGCGCGCAAATTTCTGACGACGGAAGCGCCCAGCTTGCCCGTTGCGCCGATGACGAGCGCCCGCCGCCCGCCAAACTGCTTGACGGCGGCAGATGCGAGCGTTGCCACGGAACAGGCAAAGGAGGAGATCTTCGTCTCTGCGCGCACCCGCTTTCCGCAGGCGAGCGCCGCCTGAAACGCCCCGTCCATGCCCGCCGTCGCGCCAAGACCGCGCGCAAATTCATACGCGTCGCGCAGCTGTCCCAAGATCTCGTCCTCGCCGATGAGCATGGAGGAAAGCCCCGCCGCCAGCAAAAAGAGGTGCGCTTGCGCCCCCTCGCCCGCATATTGGGTGAAGGGGGAAAGCTCGCCCGCCACCGCGCCGAGTGCACGGCGCGCCTGTGCAAAGGAGCAGGTGAAGTAAAACTCCGTGCGGTTGCAGGTGACGAGGGGCACCACGCCCCCCAGCGGGCGCATGGCAAAAATCGCCGCCTCGCGCGCGCGGGTGGTGAGGGCGTATTGCTTGCGCAGCGACAGCGGCGCAAGGCGATGATCGAGGGAGAGACAGTTCATACTTGATCGCGGCACGCGCCGCTCCTTTCAAAAGAAACGAGGGGCGTTGCCCCTCGCGTGAGTTATTGCTGCGAAATGAGCTTTTGTTCGACGACGTCGAAGCCCAGCCGCGCCACGGTGTCGGCAAAGCGTTCGCCGTCCACCCCTTCGTCGCGGAAGAGCAAGATCGCGCGCTCCACCACCTGCATCACCTCTTCCTCCGAGGTGAAGATCTTTTGAAGGGGCTTGCCCTGCGCCACGCGCTTGCCCCACCGCCCCGCGATATAGATCTTGTAGCCGTCCGTGTAGTCTGCAACGGCACCGAAGGGGCACTGCCCGCGGCATCTGCCGCAGTGGTTGCAGCGATCGGGCTGAATTTCGATCTTGCCCTCGACGACGTGCGCCGTCTTGATGGGGCAGGCGAGTTCCACGCGGCACTTCTTGCAGCCGCGGCACTTGTCGAGATAGACGGTGGGCACGCGCTGACCGACGATGCCCAGATCGTTGAGATCGGGCTTGACGCAGTTGTTGGGGCACCCCCCCACCGCGATCTTGAACTTGTGCGGCAGCGTGACGTCGTGCATTCCCTCAAAGAAGCGGATATGGATCTTCTCCGAGAGGTCGAAGGTGTCGATGAGCCCGTATTGGCAGGTCGTGCCCTTGCAGGAGACGACGGGGCGCACGCGCTTGCCCGTGCCGCCCGTGGAGAGCCCGTGTTCTGCGAGAAATTGAATGAGCGCGGGGATATTTTCATACTTCACGCCCTGGATCTCCAGCGTGAGACGCACCGTCATGGTGACGACGCCCGAACCGTACCGCTCGCACGCCTCGGCGATGACGCGGTGCTGCTCGGCAGTCAGCTTGCCGTTTCTTGTGATGACGCGGCAGTTGAACACGTCGGGATAGCGCTTGTCCTGCAAAAAGCCGAGCGCCTTTACGCGCTTGATGTCCTCGGGGGATACCGTGTATTCCATAGATCTTTGCTCTCCTTATTTTGTCTGAATCATAGCATAATTTGGGCGAAAAGTCAAATCTTCCGCCCCCGTGCGGGGAAAAAGGCGCGCCCGCCACCCCCTTTTTTCAAAAAAGTTACAGCAGCGCGAGCATCTCCTCTGCATTGCTGTCCGGCTTCACCCGCTTGAAGATCTTTACGAGCGTGCCCTCCTCGTCGATGAGGAAGCTCGTCCTCACAACGCCCATGCTCACCTTGCCGTACAGCTTCTTCTCCTGCCACACGCCGTACGCCTGAATTGCAACGAGGTCGGGATCGGACAGTAGGTAAAAGGGCAGGTTGTACTTTGCGGCAAAGTTCTTGTGCGAGGCGACGCTGTCCTTGCTGATGCCGATGACCACGGCGTTTTTGTCCTCAAATTGCGCATACGTATTCGCAAATGCGCACGCCTGCCGCGTACAGCCGGGCGTGTTGTCCTTGGGGTAGAAGTACAGGACGACCTTCTTCCCGCGAAAATCCGAGAGCGAGACCGTGTTCCCCTCCCCGTCCAAAAGCGTAAATTCGGGCGCTTTCATGCCAACTTCCAACATATATTCCTCCTTGTTGCCAAACGCGCGCGCTGCGCGCAGCATGGCGTTGATCTCACGCGCCGTACAGCGGTAGTCTCCCTCCCCGTTGCGGCGATAGGTGCCCGTTCTGCGGTTGCCGATGAACACGGGGATGCAGGCGGGCGGCGCGGGCGGCACGGTGATGACGACGATCTTCTTCCCGTCTACAAGGCGCACGCAGACGTCCTCCTCTTTGAGCACGTTCTTGCTCACGCGGGCGGGGTTTTGCACGATCTCCCAAAACTCCTCGATGAGCTTTTCGGGCGCGGGAAGATCGACGGCGCGCAGAGAGTGATCGGCGCGCTCCTCCACGCCGAGCAGAATGATGCCGCCCTGCGTGTTGGCAAAGGCGGAGTACGTCTCCCATACGCTCTGCGGAAGCCCGCCCAGCGCCAACTTCGCCTCCAGGCGGTTGTTCTCGCGATAGCCCTTTAAGCCCGTTAAGTCTGTCATCGCGCTCACCCCGTTCATGCCCCCATTGTAACACACCGCGCGCCCCTTTTCAACCCCTCGCCGCATTTTTGCACGCGGAAAGCGAAAGAATTTCCCCCGCCGCTTGCATTTTGCCCGCGGGTGTGCTATACTGAACTCGTCACGCAAACTTCATACTGTCCACGTGTGGGATACGATCGGCATTTCGTATCTCTTTTCCCCATACGTGGAAGTTTGCGTGACAACAAATCGGAGATACCATGCAGGGCGTGTCTTCGGTTTGGAGGCGCGCTTTTTTCTTGCCCCGTAAAATAATTTTTTTGGAGGGTAATATGAAAAAGAAGCTTGCGATCGTGCTCCTCAGCCTCATCTTGGCGCTTTGCTGCGCCGTAGGACTTGCCGCGTGCGGCGAGAGCGGACAGACTACGCCGGACGGCACGGAGGATTTGCCGCCGACGGAAGGGCTGGAATACGTTCTTTCTGATGACGGCGAGCGTGCGACTTGCATCGGAATGGGAACGGCAACGGCGACCGCCATTGTGATTGCCTCGGAATATCAAGGAAAACCCGTGACCACCATTGGGGAGTATGCGTTCTATGGTTGCGACGCGCTCACCTCGATCACCATTCCGGACAGCGTGACCACCATTGAGCGGTATGCGTTCGAGAATTGCACCGCGCTCACCTCGGCCACCATTGGGAATGGCGTGACCACCATTGGGGAGGAGGCGTTCTCGGGTTGCGCCGCATTGAATAGCATTGAAGTGGCAACAGGCAACAGTGTATATCACAGTGCGGGAAACTGCATTATCGAAACAGCGACCAAGACGTTGATCCACGGCTGCAAGAACAGCGTCATTCCAAACGATGGCAGCGTGACTACCATTGGGGAGCGGGCGTTCTCGGGTTGCGCCTCGCTCACCTCGATCACCATTCCGAACAGCGTGACCACCATTGGGAAGTATGCGTTCGAGGATTGCGACGCGCTCACCATCTATTGTGAGGCAACGAGCAAGCCGAGCGGATGGGCTATCGCGGACGAATGGGGTATCTCGTGGAAGGATTCAGACTGCCCCGTTGTGTGGGACTGCAACAACAATGAGGTTGCAACGGACGGCAACATTTATTGTGTAGAAAATAACATTCGCTATGCGT
>CALVTZ010000113.1 GCA_944363255.1 uncultured Clostridia bacterium | reverse complement strand
CCGCATCTTCACCCGCATCGGCGCGAGCGACAACCTCATTCTCGATCGCTCTACCTTCATGGTGGAGATGACGGAAGTTGCCAACATCCTGCGCAACGCCACGGAAAAGAGCCTGCTTATCCTCGATGAAGTGGGGCGGGGCACGAGCACGTACGACGGGCTCTCCATCGCCTGGGCGGTCATCGAATACCTCACCGAGAAGGTGCGCGCCAAGGCGCTCTTCTCCACCCACTACCACGAACTCACCGAGCTGGAGGGCAAGCTGGAAGGGGTGAAAAATTACAAGATCACGGCGCGCGAGTCGGGCGGGAAGATCGTGTTCCTGCGCAAGATCGTGCGCGGCGGCGCGTCGCGCAGCTTTGGTGTGGAAGTCGCGTCCCTCGCGGGGGTGCCCGCCGAAGTGACGGCGCGCGCAAAGAGCATTCTGCGCTCCCTTGAGAAGAACGACCTTGCGGCGCGTCCGCAGGCGGAGGAGGAGACGCGCGAAGAGGACGGGCTGAGAGAGGAGCTTGCCATGGTGGATGTCAACGCGCTCACGCCCATGCAGGCACTCACGCTGCTGTGCAAGTGGAAGGAGAAGTATCAGAAATGAAGATCAATCTGTTGTCGGCAGACGTCTATAACAGGATCGCGGCGGGCGAAGTGGTCGACCGTCCCTATTCCGTCGTCAAAGAGTTGGTGGAGAACGCCATCGACGCGGGCGCGACGGAGATCGCAGTGGAGATCGAAAGAGGGGGCAAGGCGCTCATTCGCGTGCGCGACAACGGCAGCGGGATCGAGAAGGAAGATCTGCCCCGCGCCTTCCTGCCGCACGCGACCAGCAAGCTCAAGGAGGCGGAGGAACTCTTCTCCATTCACACGCTGGGCTTCCGCGGCGAGGCAGTCGCCTCCATTGCGGCGGTCTCCAAAATGACCATTCTCTCCAAGACCAAGGAGGGCGTAGCGTATTCGCTCACCTGCGACGGGGGGAAGATGGGCAGCGTGGAGGAGGCGGGCGGCGCAAACGGCACCGAAGTCACCGTTGCAGACCTCTTCTACAACACGCCCGCGCGCCTCAAATTCTTAAAGTCAGACGGGCAGGAGGAGGCGGACGTCACGGGCATGATGACGCGCTTTGTGCTCTCCCGCCCGGACATTGCTTTCACCTATTCTGCGGGCGGTAAGGTCAAGCTGCGCTCCTTTGGCGACGGGTTGGAATCTGCCATGGCAAACGTGTACGGCGCGGGCATTCTTGCAAACTGCACGCCCATTTCCGCCGATAAGCACGGCATTCTGCTCAAGGGCTACATTGGCAATCAGAACTTCTCCAAGCCCACGCGCAGCTATCAGAGCCTGTTTGTCAACGGGCGGTACGTCGTCAACCAGACGGTGAGTTCTGCCATCACGAACGCGTATTCAGCCTACCTCATGAAGCGGCAATATCCCTTCTACGTGCTCTTTTTGGACGTGCCCGCCGAGATCGTGGACGTGAACGTGCACCCCAACAAAGCGGACGTGCGCTTTGCAGACAACCGCATCATCTACGGCTCGGTGTATTCCGTGCTCTCCGCCGTGCTCGACGGCAGTTCGCGCGCGCTCGAATATATCGCGCCCGATGGCGCTTCTCGGGCGCAGGCGGGGGAACAAGCGGAGCAGGCACAGCCCGCACAGCCCGCGCAGCCCGCGGCGGCGCCCTTACCATATAATATAGCGGAAGAGAAGGGGGCGGCGCAGGAGCAAAAGCCCGCGCAGGTACGCGAGGAAGGGCAGAAGCCCCCCGCGCCCATGAGCTATGCGCGCGCCAAGCAGGAGTTGAGTTTCGACCTCTCGCCCGCAAGCAGCAAGAACCCCGCGCCCGCCTTCTTCTTTCCCGAAGAGCGCCCCGCCATGCAGGTGCGCAAGCCGACGGAGGAAGAGGACGTATTCGCGGAGAACAAGCGCCTGTTGCAGGAGCAGGAGGCGAAAAAGCAGCAGGAGCGCGTGGAGGTCAAGTCGCTCAGCTACAAGGGCGAGCTCTTCCGCACCTACCTCATCTACGAATGCGGGGAGGACGCCAACCTCGTCGATCAGCACGCGGCGCACGAGCGGCTGCTCTACGACCGCCTCGTGCAAAAGACGGCGGCGCGCCAGGTCGCCCAGCAGCCCATGCTCGTTCCCTTTGTGTACAGCGCAAACGCGCAGGAGTTCGCCTTCCTCAAAGAAAATTTTGCAAGTCTGGAGGCGCTCGGCTTTGAGATCGGGGAGTTCGGCGGAACGAGCGTGAAGATCTCCGCCGTGCCCGTCGATTTGAAGAATATCGACCTCAACGCCTTCCTGGGTGAAATTTTGTCCTCCATGGAGAGTATGCGCGCAACGCGCCTTGCGGATATTTTGAAGGACAAGCTCGCCTCCGCCGCGTGCAAGGCGGCAGTCAAGGGGGGCGAACGGCTTACGGAGGGGGAAGTGCGCGCCCTGCTCGAGCGCATGGACGGCAACATGGGGCTCAAATGCCCGCACGGGCGTCCCGTTGCCGTGCACATCAGAAAGGCGGAGCTTGAAAAGCTCTTCAAGAGGATCGTATGAAGGTGCTTGCGATCGGGGGCGCAACGGCGTCGGGCAAGACGGCGCTCGCGGTGGAATGCGCAAAGCGGCTGAACGGGGAGATCATCTCCTGTGACGCGCTGCTCGTCTATCGCGGGCTGGACATCGGCACGGCGAAGCCCACGAAGGAGGAGATGGCGGGCATTCCGCACCACATGATCGACGTTGCAAGTCCCATGCAGAACTACTCGGTGAGCGACTTCGAGCGCGCCGCGCTGCCCATTCTTGAGGATATTCTCGCACGCAACAAGACGCCCATCCTCTGCGGGGGAACGGGCTTTTATATGGACGCGCTGCTGTATGCGCGCACGATGGGCGGCGTTCCCGCACAGCCCAAACTGCGCGAGGAGCTGGAGCGCGTTGCCCGCGAGGAGGGCAGGGAGAAACTGCACGCCATGCTCATGGAGCGGGACGAGGAGAGCGCGCGCGTGCTGCACCCAAACGACGTCAAGCGCGTCATTCGCGCGCTGGAAATTTATGAGGTCACGGGCAAGCGTAAGTCCGAGCAAAAGGACAGCCCCGTGCCGCGCTATCCCTTTGAACTCTTTGTGATAAACTACCCGCGGGAAGAGCTGTACCGTCGCATTGCGCTGCGCGTAGAGGAGATGCTGTGCGCGGGATTGGTGCAGGAAGTGGAGGGGTTGCTTGCGCGCGGCGTAAGCGAAAGTGCGCAGTGTATGCAGGGCATTGGCTACAAAGAGGTGGTCGAATGCTTGAAAAATGGAGAAGAAGAGAGTACTATGCGTGACATAATCGCCAAAAATACGCGCAATTATGCCAAACGACAGCTCACATTCTTCAAACGACACGAAAATTTACACGCGATCATGCCGCAGGAGTTGAAGGCTGCGGCACAGGAGGTTATTGATATCTATGGATGCTGAAACGCTCATCAGGGGGCAGGAGCAGGAACTTTCCGCCCTCTTTGCAAAAATCGATGAAGTCGCGCTCTACAATCAGGAGAAGGTGCTCAACGCCTTCCGCGAGGAGCGCGTTGCACTGCGCCACTTTGTGGGGACTACGGGCTACGGCTATGGCGACGAGGGCAGGGAGACGCTCGGCAAGGTGTTTGCCCGCGCATTCGGGGCAGAGCGCGCCGTCGTCTCGCCCGCGCTGCTTTCGGGCACGCACGCGCTCACCGTTGCGCTCTTCGGGCTGCTGCGCCCTTCTCATCGGATGCTCTGCATCACGGGCACGCCCTACGACACCATTCGCGGCGTATTGTGGGGGGAGGGCAACGGCTCGCTTGCAGATTACAACATTTCCTGCGACGTCGTGCCGCTGAGCGAGGCGGGCAAGGTCGACCTTCCCGCCGTGCAGGCTGCCCTTCACAAAGAACAGTACGAGGTGGTGTATATCCAGCGCTCACGCGGGTAGGAGCTGCGCGACGCCTTCTCCATTGCGGAGAACGAGGCAATGTGCACCGCGGTGCGCGAGGCGGGCTTTACGGGCTGCATCTTCGTCGACAACTGCTACGGCGAGTTCGTCGAGCGGCAGGAACCCACGCAGGTGGGCGCAGATCTCATCGTCGGCTCCCTCATCAAAAATCCGGGGGGCGGGCTCGCGCCCACGGGCGGGTACATTGCGGGCGGGGAGGAATATGTGCTCGCCTGCGAAAACCGTCTCACCGCGCCCGGGGTGGGCGGGGAAGTCGGCTCGTATGCCTACGGCTATCAGCTCTACTTCGAGGGCTTCTTCCTCGCGCCCCACGCCGTCGCGCAGGCGCTCAAGGGGGGACTGCTCATCGGGCGGTGTCTGGAGGCGCTGGGCTGCGAAAACTACCCCGCGGCGAACAAACTTCCCACCGACATCACCCGCGCCGTGCGCTTCCCCGCGCGCGAACCCATGGAGGCGTTCATCCGCGCCGTACAGGCGACTTCGCCCATCGACAGTTTCGTCCGCCCCGAGGCGTGGGATATGCCCGGGTATGACTGCGAGGTCATCATGGCGGCAGGCACCTTTAACGGCGGCTCCACCATCGAGCTCTCCGCCGACGCGCCCATTCGCGCGCCGTACATTGCCTACTTCCAGGGCGGGCTCACCTACGAACATTGCCGCATCGCCCTCAAAGAGATCTTGAAGAGTGCGTTCGCGCTCTCCTGAAAAAACGCGCCCTTGACAGCGGGGCGCGTTTATGCTATCATAGTCGCGATGAGATTAG
>CALVTZ010000112.1 GCA_944363255.1 uncultured Clostridia bacterium | reverse complement strand
GAGGACGGCTATGTGACGACCATCCTGGGAAGGCGGCGCTACATTCCCGAACTCAAATCGTCAAATCGCAACCAACGCGCCTTTGGCGAGCGCGCCGCCATGAATATGCCCCTGCAGGGGAGCGCGGCGGACATCGTCAAGATCGCCATGCTGCGCGTGTATGAGCGCCTCGTGCGCGAAAAATTGCAGACGAAGATGGTGCTGCAGGTGCACGACGAACTCGTGCTCGACGCGCCGCTTGCGGAGGCGGAGCGCGCCGCACAGCTGCTCAAAGAGGAGATGGAGGGGGCGGCAACGCTCAAAGTTCCGCTGATCGCCGAAGTCGCCACGGGGAAGAGTTGGTATGACGCAAAGTAAATTCGCCGTCACGGGCGGCATCGGAAGCGGCAAGTCCGCCTTCATGAGCATTCTCCGCGAGATGGGCTACGCGGTGTATTCCTGCGATGAGATCTATCGCGAATTGTTGCAGGACGAGGAATACCTCACCGCGCTGCGGGCGCGCTTTCCCGACTGCTTTTGCGGGGAGGCACTCAACAAGCGGGCGCTCGCGGAGCGCGTCTTTTCGGATGAAGGGGAGCGGGCGGCGCTGAATTCGATCGCCCATCCGCGCGTCATGCAGCGGCTGTTTGAGCGCGCACGCGAGCCCGTGTATTTCGCGGAAGTCCCGCTGCTCTTTGAGGGGGGCTTTGAAGGGCTGTTTGACGGCGTCATCGTCCTCACGCGCGAGGACGATGCGCGCGTGCGCGCCGTGATGGAGCGGGACGGGCTCACCGAAGCGGAGGTGCGCGCCCGCATGAAGGGACAGCTTGCGGACAGCGCGAGAAGGTGCGACAACTGCGTGATCGTCAAAAATGACGGCGATCTTACGGCACTTCGCGAGAGGGCGCGCGCCGCGCTGCAAACGCTGGGCGTACTTTAACGAGATAACACAAAAAGGACTTGGATGAACCAAGTCCTTTTTGCTGGTGCGGTCGACAGGAATCGAACCTGCATGGGGTGAACCACAAGATCCTTAGTCTTGCGCGTCTGCCAGTTCCGCCACGACCGCAGTTGTTGTGAATGTTGCCGTTCAGCAACAAGCTTGGATATTGTAACGCATCAAAATAGAAAAGTCAAGTTTTTACGCATAAAAAAACAGATAAATTTTTCGGAAAAGCAAAACTTTTTTTGTGTATGCGCGCGTCTCCGCAAAGGGAATGGAGTGCAGCCGCCTTCCGTCTCGCGAACAGGCGGGATCGCGCAGCCACTGTGTGACGCGCCCTTCACCCGCATTGTAGGCGGCGAGCGCCGTCCTGAGATCGCCAAAGCGTGCGAGCAGATATTCGAGGTATTCACAGCCCAAGCGAATGTTATAGTTCGGCTCGGAAAGCTGTTCGGGCTCAAAGGGGATGCCGCGCTCCCTGCAGATGAAGTCGGCGGTGGAGGGCTTGATCTGCATGAGTCCGACCGCGCCCGCTCTGCTCACCGCGCCTTCCTCAAATGCGCTCTCCGCCTTGATGACGGCATACACGAGGGCGGGCTCTGTCCCGCTCGTGCGCACGGCTTCCGCATAGGGGCGGGGGAAGCGCACGCGCACCGCGGCAAAGATCAAAAGCAGGAACAGGGCGAAAAGGGCGGTCGCGAGCATGGCGGCGCGGAGTACACTTCGAGCATTCATATATATAATGTTATGCAGAACGCGCGCCCGCATACGCGCAGAGCCTGTTGAACAATGAACAAATTTTACATAAACCATTGACTTTTGTATGTGCAGAAGATATAATGAACTTAACGATCGCCATGGCGCGGTCGGTTGAGGAATGAGGTGCGAAGGCGGGCATATCGCCTGCTTTTTGCACGTTGAAGAAAGTTCGCATACGAGTAAGGAGAACATGATATGAACATTGCACTCATCATTGCAGGCGGCGTTGGACACAGAATGGGGCAGGATCTTCCCAAACAGTTCCTAAATGTGTACGACAAGCCTGTGATCATCTATACGTTGGAGGCATTCCAGCGCCACCCGCTCATCGACGCCATCGAGGTCGTCTGCCTGGAAGGGTGGGAGTCCATTCTCTACGCATACAGTCATCAATTTAACATCAGCAAGCTGGAGAACGTCGTTCCCGGTGGGGAGAACGGACAGGGCTCCATCCGCAACGGCGTGTTTGACATTGCAAAGCGCCATGCGAGCGACGATCTCATCCTCATCCACGACGCCATTCGTCCCATGGTCTCCGAAGAGGTCATCACCGACTGCATCCGCACGGCAAAGCGGTTTGGCAACGCCATCGCCGCCATTCCCTGCGCGGAGGCAATGCTCAAGACGGAGGACGGAAAGAAGAGCGACGAGCAGATCCCGCGCGACAATCTCAAGCGCACGCAGACGCCGCAAGCGGCGACGGTGGGCGAGCTGGTCGAAGCGCACAACGAGGCGCTCAAACGCGGGATCACCCAGTCCGTTTCCACCTCAACGCTCTTTGTTGAACTTGGCAAGACGGTATATTTCTCCATCGGTTCGGAAAAGAACGTCAAACTGACCACCGTGGAAGACATCGATATTTTCAAAGCATTGCTTTCTGCAAAGAGGGATATATGGCTCAAATAAACAGGACACAGCGGGAATTGAGCGCGATCGCGTGCGTTGCCGCCCTGCCCCTTCCTTGGGAAGAGCTGGCGGGCAAGACGGTGTTTTTGAGCGGCGGCACGGGCTTTTTGGGACAGTACCTCATCGACGTGTTGCGCTATCGCAACGCGCACTATCATGACGCGATCAAGGTGGTATCCATCTCCCGCCATCCGCTGGAGGACGACGAGACGGTGCACTATCTATGCGGCGATCTCACCCGTCCCGTCGCGCTCGACGTGCCCGCGCACTATGTCTTACACCTCGCCTCCAATACGCACCCCAAGGCGTTTTCTTCCGATCCCGTCGGCACCATTCTCGGCAATATCTACGGCTGCAACAGCCTCATCGAGCTGGCGAGAGGGTGCGGGGCAAAGCGCTTTCTCTTTGCATCCAGCGGCGAGATCTATGGCGACGGCAAGCAATTTCCCATGAAAGAGGGGGACTTCGGCTACATCGACTGCAACACCGCCCGCGCGGGGTACAATGAGTCCAAGCGCACGTGCGAGAGCCTCTGCCAATCCTACCGCGCGCAGTACGGCTTGGATTGCGTCATCGTGCGCCTCTCCCGCTGCATCGGCGCGGACAGAAAGGCAGACAGCAAGGCGATCTCACAATTTATTGCTAACGCGCTCAACGGCGAGGACATCGTGCTGCGCAGCGAGGGGAAGCAGCGCTATTCCTTCTGCCACGTTGCAGACGCAGTGAGCGGCATCCTCACCGTGCTCTTGTACGGAGAGGATGGGCAAGCTTACAACATTGCAGGCGACGACGAGGGCAAGACGCTGGGCGACTACGCCGCATTCATCGCGGGGCTCAACGGCAAGAAGGTAGTGTTCGATCTCGATCCTGCGCGCAATCAGGGCGTTTCCAGCGCAAACAACGCACTGCTCGACTGCGACAAGCTCAAAGCGCTCGGATGGGCGCCCGCCTTCACGGTGTGCGAGGGCTTAAAAGATATGTTTTTGGTCACGCAGGAGCTGCGCGTGAAAAGCGAATAAAAAATCTTCAAGCGCAGTTAAAATATTTCAAAAACATATTGACAAATAAAAATGGAATGGTATAATACAAGTACCATCTAACGGGCAGCTGTCCCGACGTGCGCTTTGGCGCGCAGAACAGCGAGGAGTGAGGAATGATCAAATATACTTTGGATGCGAAAAAGCGCGGCGTTGACGTCTCCAAGCACCTGTACGGCCTCTTCTTTGAGGACATCAATCAGTCTGCGGACGGCGGTATGAATGCCGAAATGGTCATCAACAACTCGTTTGAATTCGAGTATTTTTCCTATGATGACTACAACTGCGAGAGCACGGTGGAATCGCGCAAGCAGAATATGTTCTTCTGGGACATTCACGGCGCAGGCCCCCGCAGCATCTCCAAAAAGGGCGGGATGAACGAGAACAATCCCTCCTATCTGCTGCTTGACGTAGGCGGAATGTACCATCTCGAGAACCCCGGCTACTATCTCAACGGCGGCTATGATATGTATGGTATGCCCGTGGAAAACGGCGAGACCTACCACTTCTCCATGTGGGTGAAGCGGCTCGGCTATGAGGGCGTTGCCAAGATCTATATCCGCGGCGCGCACGGCCGTCACACCACCATCGGCGAGATCAAGATCCCCGCGGGTACGGAAGGGGATTGGGTGAAGGTCTCCACCTCCATCGTGGCGGAAAAGGATACGATGGGGCGCCTTTGCATCGTGCTGGAAGGCAACGGACAGCTGGGTATCGACTATGTCTCCCTGCTTCCCTCCAAGACGTGGGGCGATCCCGATAAATATCGCAACGGGAAGCTCTCTCCCCGCATCGTGCAGCCCCTCAAGGACTGCCATCCCTCCTTCATGCGCTTCCCCGGCGGCTGCGTCGTCGAGGGGGACGTGGCGTTCGACTATCAGTACAAGTGGCGCAACACGGTAGGCCCGCTCGAACAGCGCAAGCAGATCCCCAACGTATGGCGTTATATGCAGTCGTACGGCGTGGGCTTCTACGAATACTTCTGCCTGTGCGAGGATCTCAATGCAGCTCCGCTGCCCGTATTGCACTGCGGCGTACTCTGCCAGATCCGCATGGGCGAACAGCGCCGCACGGGGTATCAGCGCATCGTGCCTGGT
>CALVTZ010000111.1 GCA_944363255.1 uncultured Clostridia bacterium | reverse complement strand
GAGAGCACGTCTGCCCCTGCCTGCTTTGCGGCGCGGTCCTGTTCGCGCGCGTCGAAGTACACGAGCTCTTCGGGATAGGTCTTGCTGATCTGATACACCTTGTAGTCGGGCGTGGTGTTCACGAGCGAGACGTGGCGAACCTTTGGTTCGCCCGACGCGAGGAAAAGGATTTGCTCGCAAGGATACTTTTCCGACGCGGCGCACGAGAGGATGCCCTTGCATCCTCGCAGTAGCCCCCGAAACGGCAAATCCCGTTTCTCTTGCAGAAACGGGATTTTTTCTCCCTCCCCTTGACATAGCCCGCCCGCCGTGCTAAAATCAAGCGGAGTTTTCCTTTTAAGAGGTATCCCTATGTCATTTACCGTACGCGACGCTTTCTGGAACAAATACCGCACCCTCGTTGCCGACGTCATGCTCCCCTACGAGTACGACGCCCTCAACAATTCCCTCGCCGATGCGAGCATTGAAAAGAGCCACTCCCTCGAGAACATCCGCATTGCCGCGGGCGAGAGCGAGGAGGAATTTCGCGGGCTCGTCTTTCAGGACAGCGACACCGCCAAGTGGCTGGAGGCGGTCGCCTATTCCCTCCTCTACAAGCCCAATGCCGACCTCGAAAAGAAGGCTGACGAGGTCATTCGCCTCATCGGAAAGGCGCAGGACGAGGACGGGTACTTCAACACCTACTTCAAACTCAACCGCCCGCAGAGCAGGTTCACCAACCTGTTGGAGGCGCACGAGCTGTACTGCGCGGGGCATCTCATCGAGGCGGGCGTCGCCTACTTCGAGGGGACGGGCAAGCGCACCCTGCTCGACATCTCCCGCCGCTTTGCCGACCTCCTCTACCGCATCTTCCTCACCGAGGGGAAGAAGGGAGTGCCGGGGCATCCCGAGATCGAACTCGCCCTCGTGCGGCTGTACCGCGCCACGGGAGAGAAGAACTACCTCGACCTCGCCAAGCACTTCATCGACGAGCGCGGCACAGATCCCGACTTCTTCGTCAAAGAGGCGGCGGCGCGGGATTGGAACGTCTGGACGCCCAACCCCAAGGACACCGACTACCTGCAGGCGACGCGCCCCGTGCGCGAGGAAGAGAACGCCGTCGGCCACGCCGTGCGCGCCGCCTACCTGTACACGGGCATGGCGATGACTGCGCATGAGACGGGGGATGAGACGCTGCTCGCCGCCTGCAAGCGGATGTGGCGGAGCATCGTCGACCGCCGTATGTACGTGACGGGGGGCATCGGTTCGACCGCCGTGGGCGAGGCGTTCACCGCCGACTACGACCTTCCCAACGACACCAACTATTGCGAGACGTGCGCCGCCATCGCCCTCATCTTCTTCGCGCGCGAGATGGCGACGATGACCAACGACGCGGAATATGCCGACGTCATGGAACGCGCCCTCTACAACAACGTACTCGCCTCCTTCCAGCAGGACGGCACCCACTTCTTCTACGTCAACCCGCTCGAGGTCGATCCCGCCCTCGCGGGCAAAATCCCCCTGCTGCGCCACGTCTTCCCCTCCCGTCCCGGCTGGCACGCGTGCGCCTGCTGCCCGCCCAATGCGGCGCGCCTCCTCTCCTCCATCGACCGCTACGCCTTCCACGAGAGCGAGGGCGTCCTCTATGCCGACCTCTTCCTTGGCGGCACGTACGACTCTGCGACCGCCGCCCTCACCGTGGAGAGCGCCCTGCCCCGCTCGGGAGAGGTGACCTGCACGCTCACGCGCGGCGCGGACATCACGCTCGCCGTCCGCATCCCCTCGTGGAGCAAGCGCACCGTCATTCGCCGCAACGGAGAGGAGTGCGTCCCCACCATGCAAAAGGGATACGCCCTCCTGAACAATCTCAACGCGGGCGACGCCATCGCCATCACCTTCGACATGACGCCGCGCAAGATCTACGCCAACCCCAAGGTCGCCGCCGACTTCGGCAAGTGCGCCGTGAGCGTCGGACCGCGCGTGTTCTGCTTTGAGGACGTCGATCAAAGTGCCCCGCTCGAGGGGGCATGCCTGAAGCGGGGCGGGGCCCTCCGCCTCGTACAGAGCGATGCGGGCGACCATGGCGGCTTTTACGTGCGCGCAGAGGGTACCATGTCGCAGTCGTGCGACGGGCTGTACTCCTACCATGCCCCCGACGAACAGCCCTGCGAACTCATCGCAGTGCCATACCATATCTGGGGAAACCGCGGACTTGGTCGCATGAAAGTGTGGCTGCCCGAGCGATAAGCCCCCCCTGCCATCTCCGAACAGACTGCGGACATGGGACGGATAAATGATTTTTCGCAAAAGCAAAGCCGCCCTTCGCCATGCATGGCGAAGGGCGGGCAAACCGTCAAAAAAACTCCCCGCGAGGGGAGTTTTTTTCTTACTTCAGATCGAACACTCCCATGCGTTCGCACGGGGTGCAGTTGGGTTGGTGCAGGGTGATCTTTCGCCTGCTCTGCACATCGTCAAAGATCATCGCGTGTCCGCCGTCCTTGGAGAATATGAGCCGCTCAGCGGAATTGCAACGAGCGAAAACCGCCGCCCGCAGAGATGCTCTGCGGGCGGCGGTTCGCATATTTCCTTATCTTCAGGAGCCGATGTCGGAATGTCCCTGTTCAAACTCCCATTGCAAGCCGTACTTGTCGATGAAGTAGAAGTACTTCACCTGCGAGAGCACGTCTGCCCCTGCCTGCTTTGCGGCGCGGTCCTGTTCGCGCGCGTCGAAGTACACGAGCTCTTCGGGATACGTCTTGCTGATCTGATACACCTTGTAGTCGGGCGTGGTGTTCACGAGCGTGGCGTCGGGCTGGCGCTTGATATACTCGAACGCCTCCTCAATGTTGGTGATCTTGAGCGCCACGTGGCGCGCGCCGCTCACGTCGTTGGGGCGGAAGATGACGGGCGTCTTTCTGCCCACGGGGTAGTGATAACACATGAGCTCGAGCGTGAGCTCGGTGCCGGGCACGTTCATGAACCCGATGGAGACGTCGCCCTCGTCCGCTTCCTGCACGAAGCCGCCCGCCTGAAAGAACCCCTTGTTGTGCCAATGCGGAATGTACTGCTCCTTCACCGCGCCGAGGATGCGCTCGTAGTAGGAAAACGCCTCCTCCACGTCGTCCACGAAGATGCACACGTGCGACAGTCCGCAAAACTTTGGTAATTGCATGATTCCCTCCTTATATTTTCGCGGCAGTTTGCGCCGCGATCTTTTCATATTCCGTCAAGCCCTTCACACAACGCTGATCCTGCCCTGCGGCGCAGTATATTCGCTGCCGATGGTGCCGCCCAGCACATTTTGAATGTAGTCGATGATGATCTGATAGTCGAGAATGCCCTCGCCGATGACAAATTCGCAGTCGCGGAACATGGTGAACCCGTCGCCGCAGTCGCGCATGAGATAGTTGTGGCTCGCCACCGTGTACGTCTTATCCGCCTGTAAGGGAACGTACGCGCCCCCTTGCAGCACGAACACATCCTTCACTCTGCGCGCGCCCGCAACGCCCGTGAACATTCCCGCAGCGTCGGTGAGCACGGTGGACGCTACGGCGGTATCGATGGTGTATTTCAGCCCCGAGACCTGCAAAAATCCCCCGCTCTCGCCCACGGCATTCTCCCCGTTCGAGGGCTGCGCCAGCGTTGCGCGGCAGCCAAGTTCGAGCGCGTCGAGGATCTGCGCGCCCGTTGCGCGCACCGAGCACAGCGTGTTGCCGTACGGGTGCAGCGTGAGCACGTCGCCGAAGGTGACTTCCCCTTTGGGAAGCGCGGCGCGGATGCCGCCCCCGTTGACAATGGCGATCTCCGCGCCCGAGATGGCGCGATAGGCGTCCGCCACAAAGTTGCCGAGCGCACACTCGCGGTTGCGCACGAGGCGCACGCCCCCCGCAGCGATGGGCAGTTCCGTGGCAGAAGTGCCCACGACCGCATCCCGCTGCGCGTCCGACTGCGCGTGAATGTCCTGCATCAGCGCGTCGATCTTCTCGTCCCTGCCCGCATAGTCGGTGACGAGCCCCACGCTCACCAGCCCGTTTGCGGTGATGACGGCCTGTCCGATGCAGGAAAGTTCGGTGCCCGCAGCGGAGAGCAGCACCTCCTCCCCGCGGGCATTTTCCAGCGTGCGGCAGGGAATGCTCGCGTGTGCGTGCCCATCCAAAATGAGGTCGTTCCCGTGCGTTTTGGTCGCTAATTGCGAGGACGTATAAGGAAATGAGGACACATCGTCGCCAAGATGGGTGAGCGCGACCACATACTCCGCGCCCGCTTCCCGCGCGCTGTCCACCGTACTCTGCACCTTAGCCGTCAGGCGCGCGCCCTCCTCGCCCGCATGGAAGTCATAGACGTATTCCCCGTCCTCCATAAAGTAACTTGGCACAGATTTTACAATGCTCTCCGGCGTGCTCACGCCGAGGAAGGCGATGGTCGTATCGCCGTACTCTTTGAGGGCATAGGGCTGCACGCCCGTGAGCGCGCTCTCCCCCCTGCCCGTGTAGGAAATGTTGCAGGCGAGGTACTGCGCGGAGGACTGTTCGATCACCTCGCTAAGGCGCGCCATGCCGTAGTCGAAGTCGTGGTTGCCGATGGCGGCGTAGTCATACCTCACGGCGTTCATGAGCTGCACCGCATATTCCCCCTTGGAAATGGAGCCGTAATAATTGCCCTGAATGGCGTCGCCGCAGTCCACGAGCGCGACGTGCGGCGTGCGTTCGAGCATTTGGTCGCGATAGGCGGCAAGCCCCGAATAGCCGATGTTGTCCTCGAAGTTGCAGTGCACGTCGGTGGTGAAGAGAA
>CALVTZ010000110.1 GCA_944363255.1 uncultured Clostridia bacterium | reverse complement strand
GCTCTTCCGCCCTGCGGGGGCGTACGTCGTGTTCGCCCTGCTCGTTGCGCTCGTCCTCTTTTGGATGTTCACCGCAACGCCGCTGTGGGCGCAGATCAGAGGGCGCAAGCCGCAGGAGGGCAGGGCGAAGGAGGACAGGGCGCGCGGGCAAGAACCCGCGCCCGTGCAGGAGACGAGCGCGCCCGCAGAGATCCCCGTCTCCGCCGTGCACAGCGAGGGCACGCGCGCCTATCCCGTCATGCGCACCTTTGACGATCTTCCCGCGCCCGAAGCGCGCGCCATTCCCGAGGAGGGGCGGCGTACGGCGGCAAGTCCCGTGCGCACGTCGCGCGTCAGTCCCCGTGCGGGCAACGCCGATTACGAGCACAGCCGCAGCGTTCTCTTTGAGATGGATCCTGCGGAAAGTTACAGTGCAAACCGCATCTTCGATCGCGATTCCATCTTCAACACCACGCCCCGCCGCAGCAGCGTGGAGCGCAGCGAGAGCAGCCGCGCCACGGGGGACGCGCTCACCGATTCGCGCTATTCGGACGCGTGGGAACGCTCCGCTCTGGACGTGCGCACCACCCTTCCCAGGCGCGTGACGGGCAGCGAGCGGCAGGAAGAGGGGGGATATCGCTACCCCGTGGACGACTTCAACTATCCGCAGACGCCCAGCTACCGCGTTTCGACGGAGCGGGAGGAGCAGCCCGCGCGCGACTTCTACGCACGCGATGTGCAGCCCACGCCCGAGTCGCAGCCCGTCAAGGAAGAGCCGCCTGCGCGCGACTTCTATGCGCGCGACGTGCAACCCACGGACATTCCTGCGCCGCAGCCCGTCAAGGAGGAGCCGCCCGTGCGCGACTTCTACGCGCGCGATGTGCAGCCCGTTGACATTCCCGCGCCCCAACCCGTGAAGGAGGAGCCGCCCGCGCCTCAGCCCGTCAAGGAAGAGCCGCCCGCGCCCCAGCCCGTCAAGGAGGAGCCGCCCGCACGCAGTGCGGAGTCCGGCTTCCGCTCCCTCTTCTCCCGCCCCGGCCGCAACTTCGATGAGTCCAAGGCGACTCCCGTGCGCCCCACGCGCGCGTTTGAGGAGGAGCCGCCCGCACCCACGCGTCCCACGCGTGCGTTCGAGGAGGACGTCTTTCAATCGGACGCGGGCACGGTGGGGGAGAGCCGCGTATTCGACGCCCCCATGCCCGAGCGTTCGCGCAGCAACGCGGGGCTGTTTGACGATGTTTTGGATGAGGGCAACTTCATGGAAGAGCCCGAACAGCCCGCGCAGACGGAGCGCACGCGTTCCTTCTCCGAGCGCATCTTCCGCAGGGGGGAACAGGCGCAGGAGCGCTCCTTCCGCCGCGAAGAGGAGGCGCCCGCCCTGCCCGAGCCGAAGGAGCCCGCGCCCGTGCCCGAAAAGCACGTGTACAAGGCGTATGTGCGCCCCAGCGCGTCGCGCTTCCGCGACTACGACGACAAGGTCGTCATTCCGCCCGAGGAGGTGGAGCAAAACTCCAGGATCATCGTGGATACGCTCGCGGGCTTCCGCGTGGAGGCGAGCGTCGTCAAGGTGACGAGCGGTTCTGCCGTCACGCGCTATGACATCGACATTCCCCGCAACATTACGGTGCGCGCCGTGGTCAAGCACGACGAGGAGATCGCCATGCGCCTGCACGCCCGCGACGGCGTGAATATCTATTCCAACTCGGAGGTGGGCGCCATCTCCATCGAAGTGCCCAACTCCGTGCGCGCCACGGTGGGGCTCAAGTCGGTCTTGCAGGCGGAGGAATACGTCAACGCCAAGCCCACGGCGCTCATGTTCGCCATCGGCAAGGACGTCGAGGGCAGGAACGTATGCGGAAATATCGTCAAGATGAAGCACATTCTCGTGGCGGGCGCCACGGGCTCCGGTAAATCCGTCTGCCTCAACGCCATGCTCGTCAGCCTCATCTGCAAGTACTCGCCCGAAGATCTTCGCCTCATTCTCATCGATCCCAAGAAGGTGGAGTTCGCCGTGTACGACGGGCTGCCGCACCTCATGATCAACGAGATCATTGCCGACGCGCAAAAGGCGGTCTCCGCGCTCAATTGGGCGATCAAGGAGATGGAGCGCCGCTATCAGCTCTTCGAACAAAAGACGCGCAACGGCAAGCTCGTGCACAACCTAGACGAATACAACGCCAACCTCATTGACGGCGAGGAAAAGCTGCCCAAGATCGTCATCGTCGTCGATGAGCTTGCCGACCTCATGTCCGTTGCCAAAAAGGACGTGGAAGAGCGCATCCAGCGCCTTGCGCAAAAGGCGCGCGCGGCGGGGATGCACCTCGTCATCGCAACGCAGCGCCCCTCCGTCGACGTCATCACGGGCGTCATCAAGGGCAACCTGCCCACGCGTATCGCCTTCCGCGTCATTCAGGAAGTGGACTCGCGCACCATCATCGATACCTCGGGTGCGGAAAAACTGCTGGGCAACGGCGAT
Organism: uncultured Clostridia bacterium; assembly: GCA_944363255.1. GTDB lineage: Bacteria > Bacillota > Clostridia > Christensenellales > Borkfalkiaceae > Gallimonas. The sequence continues at coordinate 2,364 of CALVTZ010000110.1, read as the reverse complement.
CTGCTCTACCGCACGGAGGGTATGTTCGGTTGCTCGCGCGTGCAGGGCGCCTTCCTCAACTCGGAGGAGGTGCAATCCGTCATCGAGGACATCAAGGCGAACAACGAGGCATACTTCGATCAGTCCGTTGCAGACTATATCAATAAGACGAGCGCAGAGGGGGGCGAAGGGGGCGCCGCGGGCGGCGATCCCGACGACGACTCCGTCGATCCCCAATACATCCAGGCGCTTGCCATCGTGGTCAAGCTGGGGCAGGCTTCCATCTCCCTCATCCAGCGCAAGTGCTCGGTGGGCTACAACCACGCGGGCAAGATCATCGAATGGATGGAGCTCATGGGCTATATCTCGCCCTTCGACGGCAAGGCGAAGGCGCGCGCCGTACTGCTCACCAAGGAGGAGTACGAGGCTAAATACGGGAGTCTCGATTAAACATGATACGAAAGAAGTTCGGCATGATCTCCCTCGGCTGCGACAAGAACCGCGTGGACGGCGAACGGCTGCTGGGCGAGGTGCGGCGGCACGGGTGTGAGATCGTAAGCGACATTCAGGAGGCAGAGATCGTCATCGTGAACACCTGCGCCTTCCTCAACGCCGCGCGTGAGGAGGCGATCGGCACCGTGCTCGAATGCGACTACCATCGCCTGAACAAGCTGGAGAAGATCGTGGTCACGGGGTGTCTGCCCCAAAAGTATATCAAGGAACTCTTCCCCGCCCTCACGGAGGGGGACGTGTTCCTGGGCATTGCCGATCACAGCGAACTCTTCCCCGCACTCGAACGCGCCTACGCGGGCGAGCGGGTGAACGCGGTGGGCTGCGGGCAGGAGCGTTTGGAGCGCGTGTTCACCACCGCCCCGCATATCAAGTACCTGAAAATTGCAGACGGTTGCTCCAATCACTGCACCTACTGCCTCATTCCCAAGATCCGCGGCGGCTTCCGCTCCTATCCCATGGAGCAGCTTTTGGAGGAGGCGCGCGGGCTGGGCGAGACGCAGGAGCTCGTGCTCGTGGCGCAGGACACCACCCGCTACGGCGCAGACCTCGGCGAAAATAAATTGGTGGAACTCATTCAAAAACTTTCTGAACTTGACAATATCTGTCATATTCGTCTGCTATACTGTTACCCGGAAGTGGTCACGGAGGCGCTCATTCAGGAAGTGAAGAGCAACCCCAAGCTGTTAAAGTACCTCGACATTCCGCTGCAACACAGCGAGAACGCCGTGCTCAAACGCATGGGGCGGCGGGGCACGCGGGAGAGCTATCTCGCCCTCTTTGCCCGCCTCAGGCAGGAGATCCCGAATATCGCCATCCGCACCACCTTCATCACGGGCTTCCCCGGCGAGACGGAGGAGGAGCACGAGGGGCTCAAGCGCTTCCTGCAAGAGGTGCGCTTTGAAAACTGCGGCTTCTTCGCCTATTCGCGCGAGCCGGATACCCCCGCTTACAAGCTCAAGGGGCAGGTGCATCCCCGCACCAAGCAGCGCCGCCTGCGCGAGCTGTACGCCGTGCAGCAGGACATCTCCGCACACATCCTCGTAGGGTATGTGGGGCGCACGCTCAACGTGGTGTGCGACGGCATCGACTTTGAAAAGGGGTGCTTTACGGGGCGCGCCGCATTCCAAGCGCAGGACATCGACGGCGTCGTCTACTTCACCTCTCCCAAGGCGGAAGAGGGGCGCGTCTATTCTGTTTTCATCGACCGTGCCGACAGTTACGATCTGTACGGTCATACGGAGGAATTATGAATCTGCCCAACAAAATCACGCTCACCCGCATCTTTATGATCCCCGTCTTTATCGTGGTGTTCTATCTGGGGCTGCTCTCGGAGTGGTGCTTCCTCGCTGCGGCGGTCATCTTCGTCGTCGCCGCCTCCACGGACGCGCTCGACGGGCATATCGCACGCTCGCGCGGGCTGGTCACCAATCTCGGCAAATTCCTCGATCCCATTGCGGACAAGGTGCTCGTCTCCACGGCGTTTATCCTGCTGCTCACCATTCCCTTGCCCTTTATCGTGCCCCCCTTCGGGCAGTACGGGCTGGTCGCGGCGGGGGTGTGCGTGGCGCTCATCCTTGCGCGCGAACTCATCGTAAGCGGCTTCCGCATGATCGCGGCGGGGCGCAACCTCGTGCTCGCCGCCGATAAGCTGGGCAAGTTCAAGACCGTCTTTCAGGACGGGGCGATCGCGCTGCTGCTTGCAAGTATGCCCTTCGTGGCGGAAGTGGGCGGGCGCGTCGTCGCCTATATCGGGCTGGTGCTCTTTGTCATCTGCACGCTGCTCACCGTGATCTCGGGCGTCAACTATATCGTAAAGAATAAGGACGTGCTCAAAGATCCAAAGGAGCAGGCGTGAGCTACGCAGCCGTCGTG
>CALVTZ010000109.1 GCA_944363255.1 uncultured Clostridia bacterium | reverse complement strand
CGGCGGAGTCGCCCTTCAGGTGTTCATATAACTGCGTCTGCGTGAGGTTAATGTCCTCAAAGTACGATTCACCGTCAATGAGAAAGGGCATGGGCAGCACGGAGATTCCCAGTTTCTCCGCTTCCGCCTGCGTGATGCCGCTGTTTGAATCGGTGACGATCTTCACTTTTTTCATTTGCTTCATTCTCCAATAATTAAAATTAGTTGAAAACATTATACCCCAAAGCTTTTTGCATTGTCAAGCCGATGAAATAATATTTGAAAAATAAATTTCCCGCCCATCTTGACAAAGCGATTTTCGCCATATATAATATGCCTTGGTCAAAGTGGCAATAATACGGAGGACACCATGTATCGTATCTTAAAAAAAGAAAGCCTGAATCCCACCGTCACCCGCATGGAGGTGGAGGCGCCCCTCGTCGCAAATAAGGCGCTGGCGGGGCAGTTCGTCATCCTGCGCGCAGACGAGCGCGGCGAACGCATCCCGCTCACCGTTGCGGGCTGCAACAAAGAGACGGGCGCAGTTACCATCATCTTCCAGGTCGTAGGCGGGGCGACGATGGCGCTCAACGAGAAGCAGGAGGGGGAGTATATTGCCGATTTCGTAGGCCCCCTCGGTACGCCCACGCACGTGGACGGGCTGAAGAAGGTCGCCGTCATCGGCGGCGGCGTGGGGTGCGCCATCGCGCTTCCCGTGGCGCGCGCCCTCAAGGAGCGCGGCTGCGCAGTCACGAGCATCGTGGGCTTCCGCAACAAAGATCTCGTCATTCTCGAGGAGGAGTTCCGCTCGTACAGCGAGCGCTTCTATATGATGACGGACGACGGCAGCTACGGCGAAAAGGGCAACGTTTGTGCGCCCCTCAACAAGCTGCTCGAGAGCGGGGAGACCTTTGACGAGGTCATCACCATCGGCCCGCTCATCATGATGAAGTTCGTCGCGCTCGCCACCAAGCCTTACAATATCAAGACAGTCGCGAGCATGAACCCCATCATGATCGACGGCACGGGGATGTGCGGCTGCTGCCGCCTCACCGTGGGCGGGGAGATGAAGTTCGCCTGCGTGGACGGGCCCGACTTCGACGCACACCTCGTCGACTTTGACGAGGCGATAAAGCGTGCGCGCACCTATCAGGAGTTCGAGGCTGCCGCGCGCGAAAAACACTGCAACCTGTACAAGAAGGAGGTCGAATAATGCCCAAGTTCAATATGGATCCCAAAAAGCATCCCATGCCCTCGCAGGATCCCGATGTGCGCAATAAAAACTTTTCCGAAGTGGCGCTCGGCTACGACGCGGAGACGGCGATCGAGGAGGCAAAGCGCTGCGTAAACTGCAAAAACCGCCCCTGCGTTGCGGGCTGTCCCGTGGGGGTGATGATCCCCGAATTTATCGCGCTCGTCGCAGAGGGGAAGTTTGAGGAGGCGTACGAGGTCATCTCCCGCACCTCCTCGCTGCCCGCCGTGTGCGGCAGAGTGTGCCCGCAGGAGACGCAGTGCGAGAGCAAGTGCACGCGCGGCATCAAGGGCGAACCCGTGGGCATCGGCAGGCTGGAACGCTTTGTCGCAGACTACCACATGGAACACGCCACGGCAACGCCGCACTGCACCATTCGCAACGGGCACAAGGTCGCCGTCGTCGGCTCTGGCCCCGCAGGGCTCACCTGCGCGGGCGATCTTGCAAAGCTCGGCTATGAAGTCACCGTGTTCGAGGCGCTGCACCTTGCGGGCGGCGTGCTCGTGTACGGCATCCCCGAATTCCGCCTCCCCAAGGCGATCGTGCAGCGGGAAGTGGAGGGGTTGAAGGCGCTCGGCGTCAAGGTGGAGACGAACGCCGTCATCGGCAGAGTGCTCACCATCGAGGAGCTCAAATCGGAATACGGCTTCGAGGCGGTGTTCCTGGGCACGGGCGCGGGGCTTCCCAAGTTCATGGGCATTCCCGGGGAGAATGCCAAGGGTGTGTTCTCCGCAAACGAATATCTCACGCGCAGCAACCTCATGAAGGCGTATGAGGCGGACAGCGAAACGCCCATCATGCGCGCAAAGAAGGTGGCGGTCGTGGGCGGCGGCAACGTGGCGATGGACGCCGCGCGCACGGCGAAGCGGCTGGGCGCGGAGGTGTATATCGTGTACCGCCGTTCGGAGGCAGAGCTGCCCGCCCGCCGCGAGGAGGTGGAGCACGCCAAGGAGGAGGGCATCATCTTCAAGCTGCTCACCAACCCCGTGGAGATCGTAACGGACAGCGAGGACAACGTGGTGGGCGTGAAGTGCGTGGAGATGGAGTTGGGTGAGCCTGACGCATCCGGCCGCCGCCGTCCCATCGAGAAGAAGGACAGCGCCTTTACGCTGGACGTGGATTGCGTCATCATGTCGCTGGGCACCTCGCCCAACCCGCTGCTCAAACAGACGACGGCGGGGCTGGAGACCAAGCCGCGCGGGGAGATCGTCGCGGACGAGCAGGGCAAGACCTCGCTCGAAGGGGTGTACGCGGGCGGCGACGCCGTCACGGGAGCCGCCACCGTCATTCTCGCCATGGGCGCGGGCAAGACGGCTGCAAAGGCGATCGACGAATACATTCGCAGCAAGTAACGAGAAGGGGGCTCCCGCGCGGAGCTCCCTTTTTTGCGCTTTGGACAGGGCATAAACGGGGGCGGGCGTTCATAAGATAGGGCATGAACTTTTTCTACCGTCACCGCGTGGGGGCGCTCGCCTGCGCCCTCGTCTTTGCCGTCTCGCTCGCCTTCGGCGTGTGCTTTTTCGCGCTCAACAAGACGGCGGCGGAGAGTTTGCGCCTCACCATCGTCATCGACGCGGGGCACGGCGGAGTGGACGGCGGCGTCGTGGGCAGCACGACGGGGGTGAAGGAGAGCGACGTCAACCTCGCGCTCTCCCGCCTGTTGCAGGAGGAGTTTGAGGACGCGGGCTTTCGCGTGGTGCTCACGCGGGAGACGGAGGCGGGGCTGTACGGCGCGGCGACGGCGGGCTACAAGCGGCGGGATATGCAAAAGCGGGCGCAGATCATTTCCGAAAGCCACCCCGCGCTCGTCATCTCCGTGCATCAGAACTTCTTCTCCCTCCCGTCCCGCCGCGGGGCGCAGGTGTTCTTTCGTGAGGACAGCGAACGCTCGCATACGCTCGCGTGCATGATCCAATCCGCCCTCAACGGCATGGAGGAGTGCGTGCGGCAATATCAGCCGCTCAGGGGGGATTACTATATTCTCAATTGCAGCGATTACCCCTCCGTCATCGTGGAGTGCGGGTTCTTGTCCAACGCGCAGGACGAGGCACTGCTCATGAGCGGGCAATACCGCGCAAAGCTGGTGAAGGCGATCTCCGCAGGCGCGCTCTCCTTCCTCGCCGCCGCCGCACACACGCAAAGTTGACGAGCAAAGTGCCTCCCGCAGTTGACTTTCCCGCGCCGCGGTGGTATAATCGTGGGTATGAAAGGATATTGCCACACGGATGAATTTAAGCTGCGTTATTCCGATCTCGACTTCAAGGACGAGCTCAAATGCTCCGCCTATCTCGCCTTTGCGCAGGAGGTCGCCTCCAACAGCGCGGAGGAGCTCAACTTCGGCTATCACGCGCTCAAGGGGAAGGGCCTGGGCTTTATCGTCGTTGCAACGGCGTGCAAGTTCCTGCGCCCCGCCCGCGAGGGGGAGACGCTCTTCGTGGATACCTGGCCCTGCCCGCCCCGCCACGTCTTTTTTGAGCGGCAGTACCGCGTGCGCGCAGGGGAGGAGGTCATCGCGCTGCTCTCCTCGCGCTGGTGCCTCGTCGATGTGAACGACTTCTCCCTCTGCACGGGGGAGCGCATGGGCAAGGCGCACGAGGAGTGCCCGTATAACGCGGAAAAGTGCCTGCAAGTTACCAATTGGAAGATCCCCAAGCTGGGCGAAGAGGGGTGCGTCATCTACGAGCTCACCGTCACGAGCGAGCACTGCGACCACTACATTCACGCCAACAACTGCCGCTATGCAGACTTCTTCATGGGTTGCTTTACCATCGAAGAGCTGCGGCGCGGGGTGGAGGGCTTCCGCATCTCCTACGTCAAGCAGGCGAAGGAGGGGGACAAGCTCACCTTTGTAAGAAGGGACGAGGGGGAGATCTCCGTGTGCGAATGCCGCCGCGGGGAGGAGCTCGTCGCACAGTTCGAACTCACGTTTTGCAAATGAGGGAAGTATGAAAGAAGGGATCGTTCACTACGTCGCAACCGTAAAAAAGCTGTTTATCGCATTCAGCGCCATCATGCTGCCCCTCATCATGGTCAGTCTGGTGTTCGCCTTCTCCAAGGCGATGGCATTTTGGATCATCTCGCCCGTGCTCATCGTGCTCTATCTCGTCGTCTATGCGCTGTATGCGCTGCGCGTATCCATGGGCACCGTGCTGGGCGTGCAGATCGCGGGCGACAGCGTACACCTCGTCACCAAGCGCAAGACCTTTACCTACGCGCTCAAAGGGGGGTGCGTGCGCGTAAAGACGAGCGCGCGCAAGTTCGTTGCCACCTTCGTCTCCAACGGCGCGCGCGACAAGTTCGTGTTTTTGCGCAGGGCGTACTTCTCGCGCTTCCACAGCGAGCAGTTCACGCTGGAAGAGATGCGTGCGCTCTACCCCGCGACGCGCGAATACGACCGCCAATGAGTTTATGCGAATATAAGTGAAAATCGTATAATTTTCGAATAAATTAGTTATTATTGCGTAAATTATGCAAACATTCAGGAAATAATTTTATCTTTCGGGTGCAAATGCTTGACTTGCACCCGTTTCCTTTGTATAATGGTGGCGTAAATTTGAAGAGGACGGTCAAGTCAATGGAAAAGAAGATCAAAAAAGTAGTTCTTGCATACTC
>CALVTZ010000108.1 GCA_944363255.1 uncultured Clostridia bacterium | reverse complement strand
GAACGTTGGCATCGTCTTTCAGAATCCCGACAATCAAACGGTCGCCTCCATCGTGGAGGACGACGTGGCATTCGGCGCAGAGAACGTGGGGCTTGAACGCGAGGAGATCGGGCGGCGCATCGACTTTGCGCTTGCCGCCGTGGGCATGGAGGAGTTCCGCCATGCGACTGCCGCGCGCCTCTCGGGGGGGCAAAAGCAGCGCGTCGCCATTGCGGGCGTGCTCGCCCTGAAGCCCAAGATCATGATCTTGGACGAATCCACCGCCATGCTCGATCCGCGCGGGCGGCGGGAGATCGTGGACGTCGTCAAAAAGCTCAACCGCGAAGAACACATCACCGTGGTGCTCATCACGCACTTCATGGAGGAGGCGCTGCTTGCAGACCGCGCCATCGTCATGAACCGCGGGGAGATCGTCATGACGGGCACCCCGCAGGACATCTTCGCGCGCCACGAAGAATTGCTCACCTATAACCTCGCCCTGCCGCGCATCGGCTATCTTTGCACGCAGCTGAAAAAGGGCGGCATGGACGTTGAGGACACCCTCGACGCCAAAATACTTGCAGAGGAGATCGTGCGTTGCGTATCGTAGCAGAGCATTTAAGCTATACTTATAACGCCAAATCTCCCTTTTCGGCAACCGCCCTCCGCGACGTGTCGCTCACCATCGAGGAGGGGGAATTCTTTGGCATCATCGGGCACACGGGCAGCGGGAAGAGCACCTTCGTGCAGCACCTCAACGGGCTCATCCGCACCCCTTCCTCCCTCAAGCGCAAAAAGAAGCGCAAGGCGGGCGAGCAGGAGACAACGCTCACCGTGGGGGAGTACGACCTCACCAACAAAAAGACGAACTTCCGCGCGCTGAGAAGGCACGTGGGCATGGTCTTTCAATATCCCGAATACCAGCTCTTTGCCGAGACGGTCAAGGCGGACGTCGCCTTCGGGCTTAAAAATTTTGCAGACAAGAAGCTCACCGAGGAGGAGATCGACGAGGCGGTGCGGGCTGCGCTCGAGGTAGTGGGGCTGGACTTTGAGGAGATCAAGGACGCCTCTCCCTTCGAACTCTCGGGCGGACAGAAGCGGCGCGTCGCCATTGCGGGCGTCATCGTCACCCGTCCCGAAGTGCTCATTCTCGACGAACCCGCGGCGGGGCTGGATCCGCTTGGCAAGCGCGAGGTGATGGAGCTGTTGCACAGGCTGCACAAGGATTGGTGCAAGACGGTGATCATCGTCTCGCACGACATGGACGAGATCAGCGAAAACTGCACCCGCGCCGCCGTATTCGAGGAGGGGCAGGTGCGCTACGTGCTCCCGCCCGCGCAGTTGTTCGAAAAGTCGGACGAGCTCATCGAGATGGGGCTGGACGTACCCCTCACCGCAAAGCTCGTCAAGCTGCTGCGCGAACGCGGGGTGGAGATCGCGTGCGACTTCACCACGGAGGGATTTTTACAGGCAGTTCTCGCATATTATCGTGAGAGGAAGGGGGCAGCGCAATGAAAGACGTCTCCTTCGGGCAGTACTATCCCACCAAGTCCTTTGTTCACAACCTCGATCCGCGCTTTAAGATCGTATTCCTCATCGCCTACATCGTCGCCATCTTCCTCGCCAAGAACTTCTACGGGCTGGCGGCGTGCACGGGCGTGCTCATTCTCATCGTGCTCTTTTCGCGCGTGCCCCTCGGCAAGGTGCTGCGCTCGGTGCGCGGCGTGCTCTTCCTCGTCATCTTCACGGCGGCACTCAACATCTTCTTTCACCCCGGCGAGGAAGTGTATTGGAACGGGCCTGCGGTGTATCTCTCCTACGGCATCATCCATGTGACGCAGGCGGGCATCGTATTCTCCCTCTTTCTCGTGCTGAGATTGGTGCTGCTCGTCACGTGCGCGTCCATGCTCACGTACACGACGACGCCCGTCTCCCTCACGGACGGCATCGAGAGCTTGCTCACCCCGCTCAAATGGGTGCGCTTCCCCGTACACGCGATGGCGCTCATCATGAGCATCGCGCTGCGCTTTATCCCCATCCTCATGGACGAGACGGAGCGCATCAAGAACGCGCAAAAGGCGCGCGGGGCGGACTTCGAACGGGGGGGACTGTTCAAGAAGGTGCGCGGCTTCGTGCCCATTCTCGTGCCCCTCATCCTCTCCGCCTTCCGCCGAGCCGACGAGCTGGGCGACGCCATGGACGCGCGCTGCTATTCGAGCGGGAAGAAGCGGACGAAGTACAAGAAACTGCGCTTTACCTGGCGCGACCTCATCGGATTTTTCGTGATGGCTGCGCTCATTGCGGGCGTCGTCGTCATGCGCATCTATCTGGGGGCGCCGCTGTGAGATACGCTCTGCTTGTAAGTTACGACGGAACGGACTTCTGCGGTTGGCAGCGGCAGCCCAACGGGCGCTCCGTACAGGCGGTGCTCGAGGGGGCGGCGGAGGAGATCTTCTCTGCGCCCGTGCGCATCCAGGCGAGCGGCAGAACGGACGCGGGCGTGCACGCGCTGGGGCAGGTGTGCATTCTCGACGGGGAGACGAACATTCCCGCCCACAAACTGCGCGAGTGTTTCAACCGCCTCTTGCCCCAAGACGTAAAGGTGCTTGCAAGCTGCGCCGCGCCGCAGGACTTCGACTGCACGCGGCAGGCAAAACGAAAGACATACTGTTACCGCGCATACTTTGCGCAGACGGCGCACCCGTTGCTCGATCGCTACTGCGCCCGCCTTGCCTTCGCGCCCGACGCGGCGCGCATACGGGCGGGGGCGGAATGCGTGCTGGGCGAACACGACTTTGCGGCGTTCTGCGCGAGCGGCTCTTCGATCAAGACGACGGTGCGCACCATCTACTCCGTCACGGTGGAGGAGTGCGAACGCTTCGGCGCGCGACTGTTTACGCTGCGCGTGTGCGGAAACGGATTCCTATATAATATGGTACGCATTCTCGCGGGGGAACTCTTCGCCATCGGATGCGGCAAGGAGGCGGCGGCGCTTTGTCGTGCGCTGCAAACGGGGGAGCGAGCGTTGCTCGCAAAGACGATGCCCGCGTGCGGGCTCATGCTCGAATCGGTCGAATACGGCATTTCGCTGTTTGCGGCCAAGGAGGAATGAATGGAATTTTTTGCTTGGATCGCCATTCCACAACTCATCTATAATTATTTTATCGATCTGTCGAAATACGGCTATCACGACCGTCTCGTCTATATCGCGGTGTGCTGCGCGGTGGCGGGGGCGCTCTTCCTCGTCTCCCTCGTGTTTGGCGGGCTGGGGCTCATGCGCATGGCGAAGGAGCAGGGCGTAAAGCACGGCTGGCTGGGCTTTCTTCCCTTTGCGAACACCTACCTCGCGGGCAAACTCGCGGGGGAGAGCAACTTCTTCGGACAAAAGATGAAGCGGGCGGGGCTGTACGCCATGCTCACGGAGATCGCGTACGTGGCGGTGAGCATCTTCAGCCTCGTCATGAGCGCCTACCTCATCAATCCCGCCTATTACAGGGTGGAGGCAACGGGCTATGGCGAGCGGTACGTGCGCGTGCCCGAACTCGTTCCGCCCAATCTGCGCTGGATGATCACGGGCGAATTTTGGTGCGGCATCTTCTCCTATCTCGTCGAGATCTTGCTGTGGGTGATGTTCTTCGTCGTGTACATTGCGCTCTTCCGCAAGTACTACGCGCGCGGCCCCATCCTCATGGCGTTCCTCTCCGCATTCCTGCCCCTGCGCGGCTTCGTGCTGTTTGCGGTGCGCAAGAACACCCCCGTCGACTACAACGCCTATCTTCGCCGCCGCATGGCGGAGATGCAGGCGGGGCAGTACGGCGCGCCCTACGGCGGACAGGGCGGCTACGGACAGCAGACGGGCACGGGCGGCTACGGCGCGCCCCCGCAGGACGAGAGTCCCTATTCCGACTTCGGCGGTGAGGGCGGCGGACAGGCGCAGGAGGGAAGTGCGCAGAGCGATCAGGACGATCCCTTCTCCGAATTTAATTGAATGTGTGAGCGCGAATGGGCAGGAAATGCCGTTCGCGCTCATTATTTTTATCTTATCCCCTCAAAATCCTTGCAAAATTTCGCGCACGTGCTATAATAGAAATATAAATACAGATTATAGCGAAGGCGCGTTTTTTGCAGGGCGCGCAAAATATCGCTTATAGGTCGTTATGGAACTCATCGCTGCCATCGCAACGGCGGAGGGAACGGGCGGCGTCGCGATCGTGCGCGTGAGCGGCGAGGGCGCGCTCGAACTCGCCCGCAAAATGTTCTCCCGCAGGGGGGAATACCAGCCGAATATGCTCTACCCGGGCACCATTGAAGGGGAGGGCTTTTCCGACTACGGAATGTGCGTCTACTTCCGTGCCCCGCACTCCTTCACGGGGGAGGACACGGTGGAATTTCACTGTCACGGCGGCAGGGAGATCGCGCGCGGCATCTTGCGCCGCGCCCTTTCCCTGGGTGCGCGCCTTGCAGGGCGGGGGGAATTTACCCGCCGCGCCTTTTTGAACGGCAAACTCTCTCTCGCCGCTGCCGAGGGGCTGGCGGACATGATCGGCGCCGCCTCCCTTGCAGAGGTGCGCGCGGGCTATGCGCTGTACGGGGAGAAGCTCACCGAGGAGGGGCGCAGCTTGCAGCGGGCGTTAAAGCGGTGCATCGCCAGCGTGGACGCGGATGTGGACTATCCCGAAGAGGACCTCAACCCCGCCTCGCGCGCGGAGATCTTGCGCGAACTTTGTTCTGTGCTCACGGCGCTCACCGCGCTGCACGACCGCAGCCAGCAGTGCTACCTCTACCTTCTGGAAGACAAGGACGGCAAGCGCATGCTCTACGGCCACGACACCGGCCGCTTCCCGGGGGAGACGATGGACTTCCTGGCCGCAAAGCGCCTGGACTT
>CALVTZ010000107.1 GCA_944363255.1 uncultured Clostridia bacterium | reverse complement strand
TATATGCACCGCAATACCCTCATGTATCGTCTTGATAAGATCGCGCGGGAGACGGGGCTGGACATCCGCTCCTTTTCGGACGCAGTCACCTTCCGCGTCATGTCCATTTTGTACAGGCTGTTGTATTCCAAGGAGTGAGCGATGACGGATGAGAGGGGGAGCGCGCCCAAGGCGCGCGAAAAACGCAATAAGATCTTGCGCGGCGTATGCGCAGCGCTGCTTTGTATCGTGCTCGTGGGCGCGGGATTCGGCGGGGGCTGGGCGGCGTACCGCAGCACGCTGGACGCGCGCGACCGCTCCATTCTGTGGGCGATCGACACCGCGAAGAAGAACTTCTACACGCCCATCGACGAGGACGCCTTCTACGACAAGCTGTTCTCGGCGTTTGAGCTCGATCCCTATTCCCGCTACTACACCAAGGAGGAATACGCCGCGGTGCAGGCGGAGAGCGCAGGTTCGCACGCGGGCTACGGCATCTCCGTGAGCGAGGTGGCGGGCGCGCCCATCCAATTTGCGCGCGTCGTAGAAAATTCGCCCGCGCAGCTTGCGGGCGTGCGGCGGGGAATGTACCTCGTCGGCTTCGGCGCAGAGGAGGGGAGCATCGCGCAGGGCGGCGTGCAGGAACTCAACGCGCTCATCTCCCAAGTGGGAACGGGCGGGCTGTGGCTGCGCTTCGGGTATGAACGGGACGGCTCGGACGCGCAGACGGCGCACGTGATTCCCCGCGCCTACCGCGCCGCCTATTGCAGCTATCGCGACAGCGGTTGCTCCTACGCCTTCCGCGGAACGGGGGAGAAACTCACCCTCACGGAGACGGGCGAGCCCCTTCCCGCGGCGGACGAGCACACCGCCTATATCCGCATCGATCAGTTTTACGGCGGCGCCGTGCAGGAGCTGGAGCAGCTGCTCGCTTGCATGAAGGAGCGGGGGCGGGAGAATCTCATTCTCGATCTGCGCTCCAACGGCGGCGGGTATCTCGACGTCTTTTTGCGCATTGCGGCGCTGCTCGTCAACGAGACGGGGCACCCCGCGCTCGCCGCGGCGCGCTATCGCGACGGGCGGGTGGAGGAGTACACCGCAGAGGCGGGCAAGTACGGCACCTTCTTTTCGCATGGCTCCCGCGTGCTCGTGCTGGGAGACGAGCACACCGCCTCCGCCTCCGAGTGTCTCATCGGCGCGCTCGTGGACTACGGCACCGTAAAGGCGGGGGATATCCTCTTGCGCGAAAACGAGGCGGGCGTCTTTAAGACGTACGGCAAGGGCATCATGCAGTCGCACTACACGGACGATAAGGGCAACGTGCTGAAGCTGACTTCCGCGGAGATCTTGTGGCCCAAGGGACGCAGCATCCACGGCAAGGGCGTGACGGAGGCGGAGGGCGCGATCGGCGTTCCCGCACCCCTCATCTGGGGCAGGGAGGACGATATGTTGCAGCGCGCCTGCGCCATGCTCTCCTCTTAAACGCCGCTGCGTTTCAAAAAACTTTCTATGACGTTCAGCGCGTCCGCGGGATCTTCCTGCGGGCGTTTTTCTTGCTCTTGTTCGGGCGCGGTGGACGGCGAATTTGCAGACGTATGCAAAATTGTGGTCAAAAGCGCACGATTTTCGCGGTAGAAATCGAGAAATGCGGCGAGCTGATCCTGCATTGAGGCGTTCCCCTTTACGAGAAAGAGGAGCAATATTAAGAGCGTCTGTTCCATGCCTTTATTGTATGCGGCACAAAAAGCGCGCGTGCCGAATAGAATGGGGTGTAAAGCAAGGAGGACGCGATGAAGGACTTTGCAAACTATGAGGGAAGAGGGCGGCAAGATACGCCGCCCGTAGATTGGACGGCGGAGGCGCAGCGCGCGGCAGAGCGGTACAACGGCAGGAATGAAGGCGAGCTCATTCGCGAGATCTACGCCCGCGCCGCCGCAAGCAGGAGGGCGGGCACGCTCTCGGACGCGGAGATCGACGGCTTTTACAACACCTTCGCGCCCATGCTGGACGCGGGCAAGCGCAAGCGGCTGCAAAAGCTGTTGGCGCAGCTCAAGAGTATGTAGCGCTCAAACAGCGCAGCGCCCCCACGAGCGCGTTCACCTCTCGCATTCCCTGCACGGGGGAGAAGGAGGCGCGAATGAGCCCGTCCGGGAAGCTGCCAAGCTGTCTGTGCACAAGGGGCGCGCAGTGCAGCCCGCCCCGCACGGCGATGTTGAAGCGCTCGGAGAGCAGCGTTGCACCCTCTTCGGAGGAGAACTTCTCGTGTGAGAAGGCGGCGATGCCGCAGTAGTTGGGGCGAAAGGCGGGCGTGTAGCCCGGGAGGGCGGTGAGCGCGGCGTGCAGGGCGGCGGTGAGGCGGAAGAGGGTATCCGCATACTCCTTGCGGTGCGCCTTCACGTGCAGCGCTCCCTCGTACAGCGAGGCGAGGGCGGGGTAGGAGAGGGTGCCGCTTTCCAGGCGATCGGGATAGTAGGCGGGCATATCCAAAAGAAAGCTCTCGCTGCCCGTTCCGCCAAAGAGCAGGGGGCGGGGGTTGACGCGCTCGGAAAAGAGCAGCGCGCCCGCGCCCTGAATGGCAAACAGCCCCTTGTGTCCTGCAAGCGCCAGCGCGTCGATGCCCTGCGCCTTCATGTCAAGGGGCAAATGTCCTGCGCCCTGCGCGCCGTCCACGATGAGGAGTACGGCGGGGGGAATGGCTGCGCGAATGGCGGCAAGGTCGGGCGCTTCCCCCGTGACGTTGGAGGCGGAAGTCACCACCACGGCGCGGGTGCTTGTCTTGACGAGCGCGGCGATGGCGGCGGGGGAGAGGCTGCCGCCCGTGAGCGGGGCGACGTCGTAGTCGATGATCCCCGCCCGCCTGTATGCCTCCAGAGGGCGCAGTACGCTGTTGTGTTCGAGCGCGGTGGTCACAACGTGGTCGCCCGTTTCCAGCACGCCCAAGATGGCGAGGTTGAGCGCCTCCGTACAGTTTTTGGTGAACACGACGCGGTCGTAGCCGTAGCCGCCAAAGAGGGAGGAGAGCAGTTCGCGCAGGGCGAGCACGCGCTCTGCAAGCGCAAGGGAGAGGCGGTGTCCGCTCCGCCCGGGGTTGGCGCACAGGCGCATTGCCGCGTTCACCGCATTCTGCACGCTGTTTGGTTTGAAGCCGCCCGTTGCGGCATTGTCGAGGTATATCATGGAAAAACTCCCGAAAAAGATAATCTATCATACGCCCGTGAGGGTACGAACATGACTGCGCTCGCCGTATTCCGTTCGCGGGCGCACACGCTGGACTTCGTGGCGCAGCTGCGCGCTGCGGGCGTGCCCGCCTCGGCGGTGAGTACGCCCAAGGAGGCGGGGGTGGGCTGCGGTATCTCCGCCCGCTTCGACGAGCGCTTTTTGGAACGCGCCCGCGCCCTTTTGCGCCGCAGGAGCTATCCCTCCTTCGCGGGATTTTTGCGCGGGGAGTGGGGGACTTTTCGCGCCGTGTAGCGGAAAGGCTTGCTTTTTGCGGCGGCGGAGGGTATAATGAGGGCATGGAAAACAATCAAGCGATCTTGGCGGAACTTGCTCGCCTCTATCCCGACGCGAAGCCCGCCCTCGAATATGGCAGCCCGTATGAGCTGCTCGTCGCCGTCATCCTCTCCGCGCAATGCACGGACGAACGGGTGAACAAGGTCACGCGCGTGCTCTTTTCGCAGCACAATACGCCGCAAAGTATGCTCACGCTCTCGCAGGAGGAGCTGGAGAAGTTCATCTTCTCGTGCGGGTTCTACCACAACAAGGCGGCGCACATCCTCTCCTGCAGCCGCGACATCGTGGAAAAGTTCGGCGGCGAAGTTCCCGCTACGCTCAAGGAGCTGCAGACGCTCGCGGGCGTGGGGCGCAAGACCGCCAACGTCGTGTATTCCGTCGCCTTCGGCGGAGACGCGATCGCGGTGGATACGCACGTCTTTCGCGTGTCCAATCGGCTGGGGCTCGCCGTGGGCAACACGCCCGAGCAGGTGGAAGTCGGCTTGCAGAAGGCGCTTCCCCAAAGCGAATGGAGCAAGGCGCATCACTATCTCATCTATCACGGGCGGCGGGTGTGCCATTCCCAGCGCCCGAACTGCACGGAGTGCACGCTGCGCGCGTGGTGCGCGTATGCGCAAAAGAATGTATAAAGCGACCTCCCCTCGGCGATAATGCGAGGGGAGGTTTTGTTATGGCGAATTTGACAAAGCGGGAATCAGAGGCGCTTGGGCAGCTGCTCTTGGGCGAGGAGCTGGCGTGCAAAAAGGCGCGCATCTATGCGAACACGCTCACGGACGTGGCGCTTGCGGGCGAGATGGCGCGCATCGGCGAGGGGCATTACGAGCGCTTCTGCGCCCTGCTTGCGCTCATCGGAGGCAGGGTGTGAGACAGGCGAAAAAGGACGTCACGCTGTGCGAAAAGGACGCGCTCATCGATCTTCTCGACTGCGAAAAGGGGGTGCTCGCCCGATACCTGCACGCCATCGGGGAGGGCAGCGCAAAGCCGCTGCGCAGAACGCTTTTGAAGTTGATGGAAGGGGGCTTGGAGGCGCAGTTTTCGCTCTTTGAACAGCTGCGCGCACGGGGGTATTACGAGGTGGAACTTGCCCCGCGCGAGGAAGTGGAGGGGCAGGCGGCGCACTTTTCCAAGGTGAAAAAGACGCTTGCAGACAAGTGAGCGGGAATAGCGGGGCGGCACGCTGCGCATACTCTTTGTGGGAGGGCGTATGGCAAAAAAGAAGAAAGAGGACGCACGCTATGCACACAACCCCGAATACACCATGATCCTGCCAAACGAAGAGGATGTGGCGGGGACGGGGGAGAGCTGAAAAGTTCACAAATTTTCTCGCAAAAAGTTGCGAGAAAATTTCGTGAGGGTAAAAGACAACCCGCGGGCACGCCAAAAGGC
>CALVTZ010000106.1 GCA_944363255.1 uncultured Clostridia bacterium | reverse complement strand
GACGTCCGCGCGCGCAGACAGCCCTTCGAGGATGCTCACCTTGACGGGGCAGTTGACGTCCCCGCCCGAGCCGTAGCCCGTGTAGAAGGTGTCCTTTTGCCCTCTGCCAAAGAGCGCGATGCGCGTTGCGGGCAGAACGCCGTTGTTCTTTAAGAGGATCGCCCCCTCCGCCGCGGCGCGCACGAGCAGCGGATCGCGCGAAAAAGGCGCCTCCGTTCCGCCCGAAGCGCCCGTTTCCTGTGCGAGGTCGTTTTTCTTAAATTTGAAGTAGATGGAAGCTGCAAAATTGATGAGCTTTTGACGAAAGGTAACCATACAAGAATTATACCACGGTTGAAGAAGGCTGTCAATATGGCAATTTCTTTGTTGCGTTTTTTTTGCGAAGCGTGTATAATAGATTGGAACTCAACTTGGGAAGGAATACTATGAACAAACTGTATGATTATTTGCAAACCTCCCTCTCCCCCTACCACGCGGTGGAGGGCGGCAGCAAGCTATTGCAAGAGAGCGGCTTCGTCCCCCTTTTGGAGGGCGATATGTGGCAGATCAAGGAGGGCGGGAAGTACTTTGTCGTGCGCGGCGGCAGCCTCATCGCCTTTACGGTGGGCAGCGAGCATATCTTCCGCATTGCGGCAAGTCATACCGATTCCCCCTGCTTTAAGCTGAAGGCGAACCCCGCCATGCAGGGCGACTTCACCCGCCTCAACGTCGAGCCGTACGGCGGCGGCATCTGGTACTCCTTCTTCGACCGCCCCTTAAAACTCGCGGGGCGCGTCATCGAAAAGGTGGAGGGCGGACTGCGCGCGGCGCTCTACACGAGCGAGCAGACCTTTGTCATCCCCTCCCTCGCCGTGCACCAGAACCGCGACGTCAACGACAAGTTCTCCCCCGATCTTCAGACGGATACCCTGCCCCTGTACGCGCTGGGCAGCGTGCCCTTTTGCGCGGCGGGTGCGGCGCACTACGACCTCTTCCTTGCGCCCTGCGAAGCGCCCTTTGAACACGGGGCGAAGGGGGAATTTTTCTCCTCCCCCCGCATCGACAATCTGACGAGCGTGTACGCCTCCCTCACCGCCCTCACAAAGAGCGCGGGCAGCGGCATCAACGTGGCGGCGTGCCTGGAGAGCGAGGAGATCGGCAGCAGAACGCAGGGCGGCGCGGGCAGCGACTTTTTGAAGAACGTGCTTGCGCGCATCTCCCTTGCCCTTAAAAGGACGAAGGAGGAGCACCTGCGCGCGCTTGCAGGCTCGCTGCTGGTGAGCGTGGACAACGCGCACTCCGTGCACCCCAACCGCCCCGAAAAGTGCGATCCCACCAACCGCGCCATTCTGGGGGGCGGCGTCGTCATCAAGGCGCACGCGGGCGGCGCTTACACCACGAACGCGCTCACGGCGGCGACCTTTGCGCAGCTCCTGGAGAGAGCGAACGTCAAGTACCAGCTCTTCTACAACCGCTCGGACGTGCGCAGCGGCTCCACGCTTGGGGCGATCTCTTTGGGGGAAGTGAGCATTCCCTCCGTGGACGTGGGCATTGCGCAGCTCGCCATGCACTCCGCCGTGGAGACGGCGTGCAGGGCGGACGTGGAGAGTATGCAAAACGCCCTCCTCGCCCTGTTTGATAGCCGCGTGCACATGAAAAGCGACGGCGCAGACCTCTAAATTACCACCTTGCGGGCGCACAAAGGCGCCCGCTTTTTTCATAGGAAAAATACCCGACATTGCCTGTCGGGTATCTTTCTATGCCTGAATTTGCGTTCTGTGTGCGGGCGAACGCGCTTATTCCAGCTCGAACGCGCCCGTATAGAGCTGATAGTACTTGCCCTTCTGCTCGAGCAGCTGCTCGTGCGTGCCGCGCTCGATGATGCGGCCGTGATCGAGCACCATGATGACGTTGGAGTTGCGCACCGTAGAGAGGCGGTGTGCGATGACGAACACCGTTCTGCCCTTCATGAGCGCGTCCATGCCGTGCTGCACGATCGCCTCTGTGCGGGTATCGATGGAGCTCGTCGCCTCGTCGAGGATCATGACGGGCGGATCTGCCACCGCAGCGCGGGCAATGGAGAGCAGCTGGCGCTGTCCCTGCGAGAGGTTTGCACCGTTTTGCGTGAGCATGGTGTTGTACCCTTCGGGAAGGCGGGTGATGAAGTCGTGCGCGCCCACCAGCTTGGCGGCGTCCATGCACTCCTCGTCCGTGGCGTCCAACCTGCCGTAGCGAATGTTGTCCATCACCGTGCCCGTGAACAGGTTGGTATCCTGCAAGACCATGCCGAGCGACCTTCTCAGATCCCCCTTCTTGATCTTGTTGATATTGATGCCGTCGTAGCGGATCTTGCCGTCTGCAATGTCGTAGAAGCGGTTGATGAGGTTGGTGATGGTCGTCTTGCCCGCGCCCGTTGCGCCCACGAAGGCGACCTTCTGCCCGGGCTTTGCGTATAGGCTCACGTCGTGCAATACGATCTTTTCGGGCACGTAGCCGAAGTCCACGCCGAACATTCTCACGTCCCCTTCCAGCTTGGTATAGGTGACGGTGCCGTCCGCCTGATGGGGATGCTTCCACGCCCACAGCCCCGTGCGCTCTTCGCACTCCGTGAGGTTGCCGTTCTCGTCCTCCTTCGCATTGACGAGGGTGACGTACCCTTCGTCCAGCTCCGGCTTCTCGTCGATGAGCGCGATGATGCGCTGCGCGCCCGCAAGTCCCATGACCACGGAGTTGACCTGGTTGGAGACCTGCCCGATGTTGTTGGAGAATTGGCGGGTGGTTTGCAGGAAGGACACGATGAGGGCGGGGCCGATGAGAAGCAGCTGGCTTGCGCCCAGCGCCGCGCCGATGCCCACGTTTTTCACCGAGCTTGCGGCGAGCACCGCGCCCACGAGCGCGACGACGACGTACATGACGTTGCCGATGTTCGCGATGATGGGCATGAGCATATTCGCATAGCGGTTTGCCTTGTCCGTCATCTCAAAGTGATGCCCGTTGACCTTGTCGAAGTCCGCCTTCGCCTCCTCCTCGTGGCAGAACACCTTGATGACCTTTTGTCCCTGCATCATCTCCTCAACAAAGCCCTCCGTCTTTGCAACGGCGCGCTGGGTGGAGAGGAAGTACTTGCTCGCCCCGCCGCCCACGAGCTTGGTGACGAGGAAGATGAGCGCGATGCCCACGAGCACGATGAGGGTGAGATAGAGGCTGAAGTAGAACATGATGCACAGAAGCGTAAGGCACATGATGCCCGAGATGAGCAGCTGTGGAATGGACTGCGCGATCATCTGGCGCAGCGCGTCGATATCGTTGGTGTAATAACTCATGATATCGCCGTGGTTGTGCGTATCGAAGTAGCGAATGGGCAGGTTCTGCATCCCGTTGAACATCTGCTCGCGCATCTTGCGCAGGTAGCCCTGCGTGATGATCGCCATGAGCTGGGTGTAGATGGCGCCCGCGATGAGCGAAATGCAGTACAGTCCGATGAGCAGCCCCATCGTTCTTGCGACGTAGGAAGAGACGTCCGCCCAGCCCTGACCAAGCCGAATGGCGTTGTCGAGTGCAGAGTAGAGCTGCTGCATGAAGAGCGCGGGAATGGACGAGATGGCTGCGTTGAGCACGATGCAGATGAGCGCGATCGTGAGCATACGCGGGTAGTAGCGGAAGAGCGACTTCAAGAGGCGCTTGGTGACGCCCTTTTGGATCTTGACCGAAGGTTTTCCCTTAGGAGCGGGCATTTTCGTCACCTCCTTCTTCCATTTCTTGCTGCGCGTCGCTGCCCTTCACCTGCGAATGATACACTTCCGCATAGATGGCGTTGCTCTTGAGCAGCTCCTCGTGCGTGCCGATGCCGTTGATCTTGCCCCCATCCATCACGATGATGCGGTCTGCGTCCTCCACGGAGGAGATGCGCTGGGCAATGATGATCTTGGTGGTCGAGGGGATAAATTCGCGGAACGCCTTACGAATGAGCGCGTCCGTGTGCGTATCCACCGCCGAGGTGGAGTCGTCGAGAATGAGTACCTTGGGCTTTTTGAGCAGGGCGCGCGCAATGCAGAGGCGCTGCTTCTGCCCGCCCGAGACGTTGGTACCGCCCTGTTCGATATAGGTGTCGTACCCATCGGGGAAGGAGCGGATGAAGTCGTCCGCCTGGGCAAGTTTGCACGCCTCGACGAGCTCTTCGTCGCTTGCGTCCTTGTTGCCCCAGCGCAAATTCTCCTTGATGGTGCCCGAGAAGAGCACGTTCTTTTGCAATACGACGGCGACCTGATTGCGCAGCGCTTCGAGGTCGTATTCGCGCACGTCCTTGCCCCCTACCATCACGCTGCCCTCCGTTACGTCGTACAGGCGGGAGATGAGGTTGACAAGGCTGGTCTTGGAAGAGCCCGTGCCGCCGATGATGCCGATGGTCTCACCCGACTTCACGTGCAGGTCGATATGGTCGAGCACGTTGCGCTCTGCCGTGGTAGCGTACTTGAAGGAGACGTCGTTGAAGTCGATGCACCCGCTCTCCACCTCATACACGGGGTTTTCGGGGTTGTGCAGCGTGGACTTCTCGTTTAAGATCTCGCACACGCGGCGCGCGCTCTCTGCCGACATGACGATCATGGCGAATACCATGGAGAACATCATGAGGGAGGCGAGGATCTGCATTCCGTACACGATGAGCTGGGAGACGTCGCCCGTTTTGATGGCGTTGGGCGCGCCCGCCGTGCTCATGATGATATAGGAGCCGATGTACAGCACCGCGCACAGCACGCCGTAGAAGCAGAACTGCATGATGGGCGTGTTCCACGCGAGGATGCGCTCTGCACGGGTGAACTCCTTGCACAGCGCGCCCGACGTCTTGCCGAACTTCTCCTTCTCGTGCTCTTCGCGCACATACGCCTTGACGACGCGAATGCCCTTGATGTTCTCCTGCACCGACTCGTTCATGTCGTCGTATTTGGGGAAGAGCT
>CALVTZ010000105.1 GCA_944363255.1 uncultured Clostridia bacterium | reverse complement strand
GAGGTGGGGCGCGTGCTCGGCGAACTCACCAAAGCGCTTGCGCAGCGCTACGGCTTTTGCGTGAACGGCGTGCGCGTGACTTCGGCGCGCGGGCGGTGGGGTTCGTGCAGCGCGGGCGAGCGCATCAACTATTCCTTTCGCGCAGCCTTTCTTCCCCCCGAGCTCCTGGAGTATCTGTGCGTGCACGAGCTCTGTCACACGCGGCACATGGATCACAGCCCCGCATTCTGGCAGGAAGTCGCCCGCATTTTGCCCGATTTTCAGGCGCGGCGCAAACGATTAAAAGAGGCGTCCGGGTATATGCGCCTCCTTTAAGGAGTAAATATGAAGGTCATCGTACACGGTCTTGGCATCATCGGCGGTTCCATCGCAGCCTCGCTGAAGGCGGCGGGGCACACCGTCTACGGCAAAAATCGCAGCCGCTCTGCCATCGACTATGCACTCGAACACGGCTACATCGACGGCGTGGCGGAGGACTACGCGGGCGCGGACGTCGTCTTTTTGGCGCTTCCCCCGCGCATCACCGTGCGCGAACTGCAGGAGGGGAGCTTTCCCGCGGGCTGCATCGTGGCGGACATCTGCGGCGTCAAACAGCCCATCTCGCGCGCCGTGCACAGCGCCCCGCGCGCCTATCGCTATGTGGGAACGCACCCCATGGCGGGCAAGGAGACGAGCGGCATCGCCTCGGCGAGCGCAACCCTCTTTTCGCGGGCGAACTTTGTCATCACGCGGGAAAATGACAGCGACGAGGAGGCGCTCTCCGTCATTCGTTCGCTTGCACGCGACATGGGCTTTGCCCGCATCGAGGAGTGCAGCGCGCAAAAGCATGACGAGATGATCGCGCTCACCTCCCAACTTGCGCACGTCGTCTCCAGCGCGTATATCAAGCGCGAGGGGGTGCGCGATTGCGCGGGCTTCACGGGCGGCAGCTTTCAGGACATGACGCGCGTTGCCGTGGTGGACGAGAAGATGTGGGCGGAGCTGTATCTTTTCAATCAGGAATATCTGCTCAACGAAGTCGACCGCATGATCGGCTGCCTGCAGGCGTACCGCACGGCGCTCTCCGAGGGCGATGAAGAGGGCTTGCGCGCGCTCGTGCGCGAGGGCAGGTGCTATCGCGAACAAATTTTTCCCGCAAACGAGGGGAATAAATGAATATTATGCACCGATTTTGTTTACAAATCGTGGATTTTGTTTTATAATGGATAGCGTACAGCATTGCAGCGTTCATATCGTTACACGCGCGGACGGCGCGCGGCAGGAGTTGCGCGCGCAGGGGACGCTTCACGGCGACGGGGAGCAGTTCACGGTGCACTACCGCGACGCGGGCGATCTTGTCACGCTCTGCAGTCAGACGCATTGTTTTTTTATGCAGCGGCAGGGGGAAGTCAACCTCAGCTGCAACTTTCCCGCCACGGGCGCGGCACAGATGAAGGTGCTTGCCGAGGGACGGGAGGGCACCCTTCCCATCAGCGTCTCGCGCTACAAGCGCACCGCCCTTGAAGGGGGCTATCTCGTGCGGCTCGACTATACGTTGGGCGAGGGCGCACATTCAAAGCGATTTCGGCTGGAAATTTCAGTCAGGATAAATTCGGAGGAGAAATGAAAATACGCTATCTGGGTCATTCGTGCTTTCAGCTTACGGAGAGCACGGGCACGAGTATCGTAACAGACCCTTACGGCGATATCGGCTTCGACATGCCGGGCGCCACCGCGAATGCGGTGACGGTGAGTCACGACCACTACGACCACAGCAACGTTGCTGCGGTCAAGGGCGATCCTGTCGTCATCGACAAGGAAGGACAGTACGAGCTGGACGGGGTGGAGATCTCCGCGATCAGGAGCTTCCACGACAGCGAGAACGGCGCAAAGCGCGGGGAAAATCTCATCTTCAAGTTCCGCATGGACGGCGTGGAGGTGTGTCACCTGGGCGATCTGGGCGAGGAGTGCTCCTCGTCGCTCATCGAAGCGCTTCTGCCCGTGCACGTTCTGCTCATTCCCGTGGGCGGCACGTACACCATCGACGCGGAACAGGCGAAGGAATACGTCGACCGCATCATGCCCTCCATCGTCATCCCCATGCACTACAAGACCAAGGGGCTGGACATGGACATCGACAAGGCGGATGAATTTCTCGATCTCTTTGATTCGGAAGAGATCGAAGAGGCGGACGGCTGCGAGATCGAGCTATTCCGCGACGACATTACCGAAGAGAGCACGAAAATCATCTTAATGGAGCGTGACAGGTAATTGGCGGACATCCCTCAATTTAAGGGCGCAGAGGCGCGCTATCGGGAATATCTCGATACCCTCTCGCTCACAACGCTGCGCGTGCTCGGCAGAGAGCACGGCGTGGCGCATGCAACCTCCTCCAAGAAGGGGGAGCTCATCGATGCGATCGTCTCCGTTCTCACGGGGAAACAGCAACCCGCGCCCCGCACCAAGCGGGGTGCTCCTGTAAAACAGAGCTATCTCGATCCCGAGGTGGTGCGTGCGTTGCAGGAGATCGGCAGGACGTACCGCTATGAGGCGGAAGGGGAGCGCGCCTATGCTGGCGTTGCCTCGCCCGACCTTCCAGATCGTCCCACCTACGACGAGCCTGTGTATTCGGGTATTCTCGAACTCATGCAGGGGGGATACGGCTTTTTGCGCGCAAACAACTGCCAGCCCTCCGCAGGCAGGAAGGACGTGTTCCTTCCCGCGCCCGTTTTGCATTCGCTCGCGCTGCGCGAGGGGGATCTCGTCGCCTGCACCGCAACGCCCCGCCAGCAGAACGACGCGCCCGCCTTCGACAAGCTGCTCTCCGTAAACGGGCTGCCCGCGGGCAGGTACGAGCGCCGTCCCAACTTCGACGCGCTCACCGCGTGCTATCCCAAGGAGCGCATCACGCTCTCGCGGGAGGGAAGTCCGCTCTCCCTGCGCGCCATCGATCTGTTCATGCCCATCGGCAAGGGACAGCGCGCCCTCATCGTCGCGCCGCCCAAGGCGGGCAAGACGACGTTGCTCAAGGAGATCGCCGCTTCCATCGTCACGGCGCACCGCGAAGTCGCGCTCATCATCCTGCTCATCGACGAGCGCCCGGAGGAAGTCACGGACTTCCGCACGAGCGTGCCCGACGCGGAGATCGTATCCTCCACCTTCGACGAGGGGGCGGAACACCACGTGCGCGCGGCGAAGCTCACCATCGAGCGCGCCAAGCGGCTTGCAGAACAGGGCGTGGACGTCGTGCTGCTCGTCGATTCGCTCACCAAACTCACGCGCGCCTACAACTTCCTCACCGAGAGCACGGGCAAGACGCTCACGGGCGGGCTGGACGCGGGCGCCTTTATGGAGCCCAAGCGCTTCTTCGGCGCGGCGCGCGGCACCGTGGAGGGGGGCAGCATCACCATTCTTGCAACGGCGCTCGTGGAGACGGGCAGCCGCATGGACGATATCATCTACGAGGAGTTCAAGGGCACGGGGAATTGCGACATCTTCCTCTCCCGCGAACTTGCCCAGCGGCGGGTATTCCCCGCGCTGGACGTGCTGCGTTCGGGTACGCGCAAGGAGGAACTGCTGCTCACGCAGGAGGAACTTTCCGCCGTGTACAAGATGCGCGAGCGCGGGCTCACGCAGAACACTGCGGGGCTGTTCGAGATGATGCGCCGCACCAAGGAAAACGGAGAATTTGTCGCGCGGCTTACAGAGTGGCTGCGCCTTTACAAAAACAGTTGAGGCAATCTATGGTCATCGGAATCGATCTGGGCGGAATGTCCGCCAAGGCTGCGCTGCTTGCAAACGGCGCGCTTGCAGGCAAGAGCAGGGTGGAGACGAGCGCCACTTCCTCGCCCGAGCAGACGGCGATCGCGCTCGTCAAGCTCGCGATGGAGGCGGCGGCGAAGGCGAACGTCCCCTTTGAGAAGGTGAACGCCATCGGCATCGGCTCGCCCGGCGTCGTGGACAGCGCCAACGGCGTCATCGTCAATTGGTCGAACTTCGGCTGGCGGGACGTTCCGCTCGCCGCGCTCATCAAGCAGTACAGCGGCAAGCCCGCCTTTGTCACCAACGACGCGAACGCAGCGGCGCTGGGCGAGGCGAAATTCGGCGCGGGCACCCGCTTTTCAAGCAGCATCCTCATCACGCTCGGCACGGGCGTGGGCGGGGGCATCATTCTGGACGGAAAGCTGTTCGAGGGCTACCGCAGCGCAGGCGCGGAGATCGGGCACACCGTCATCCGCATGGGCGGGGATCTGTGCACCTGCGGCAGAAAGGGGTGTTTTGAGCGGTACGCCTCGGCAACGGCGCTCATCAAGCGCACGCGTGAGGAGATGTCTGCGCATCCCGATTCCGCCATGTGGCAGCTTGCCGAAAGCCTCGACAAGGTGGACGGCAGAACGGCGTTCGACGGCGCGCGCAAGGGGGACAGGGCGGCACAGCGCGTCCTTGCCGACTATATCGCCGCACTCGGCGACGGCATTGCAAACTTCGTCAATATCCTGCGCCCGCAGGCGGTCATTCTGGGCGGCGGCGTCTCGGCGGAGGGGGAAGCCCTGCTTGCGCCCCTGCGCGAATACGTCCTTCCCCGCCTGTATGTGTCCGATTCGTACGCGCCCTTCGAATTGCTGTGTGCCTCGCTCGGCAACGACGCGGGACTGTACGGCGCGGCGCAGTACGCCTTCGAGCGCATCTGATCAGCGCGGGCAAACCGCAGAACATATCAAACAATTTCACTTTGGTTTTAGCATGAGCTCCCCGGGCAAGGGGAGCTCATTCACATCTTGCGCCCCGATCCGATATAATAAACGGAGAGGGGTTTATGCGGATCTGTTTTGTTACGGCGGGCAGTCTCAGCGGCTATACGCAGGAATACGCGGGCGCGCATTGCGACGTCGTGTGCTTTTCCTTTGCCGCATTGGGCGAAGTCAACTACGAGCGCGAACTCAAGGGGGAGACCAGCCTCTTTGAGGACGTTGCTCTGCTCTCCAAGGAGGGAAGCAACGTGGTGGTGTGCGG
>CALVTZ010000104.1 GCA_944363255.1 uncultured Clostridia bacterium | reverse complement strand
ACTGCTGCCGCGAGGAGATGGACGCGCTCACCAAGGAGTGGTACGAGATCGTGCAGGAGGCGCGCAACTTCACGAGCGTCATCTGCTACGTGCCCCTCAACGAGAGCTGGGGCGTGCGCAACATCGTCGCCGTAAAGGAGCAGCAGGACTTCGCGCGCGCCCTCTACTACGGTACCAAGGCGCGGGACGGGGGCAAGCTCATCAGCACCAACGACGGCTGGGAATACCCCGAGGCAACGGATATCATCGGCATTCACGACTACGCCTACGACAGCAAGGAGTTTGCAAGTAAATTCACCAAGGAGCGCTACGACGATCTGTATGCGCAGCGCCGCCGCCTCATGGCGTACGGCTGCAAGTACGCGGGACAGCCCGTGCTGCTCACCGAGTTCGGCGGCATCGCCATGGCGAGCGAGACGGAGGGCGACAAGTGGGGCTACAACAGCGCCGCAACCAACTGCGAAGAGTTCTATGTGCGCTATGAGAACTTGCTTGCGGGCATCCATGCCCACGAGGAGCTGCAGGGCTTCTGCTATACGCAGCTCACCGACGTGCAGCAGGAAGTCAACGGACTGCTCACGGGCACGCACAAGCCCAAGTTCGATTTGGAGCGGATCAAAATAGCGACGCGCGGCAACAAGTAAATGCAAAGGGACGCCCGCGGGCGTCCCTTTTTGCAAGGAGAGAGCATGGCATTTTTCGACGACAACGTATTCTTGCGCGGCGGGTGCGCCCGTGCGCTGTATGACGAGGTGCGGGAGCTTCCCATTCTCGACTATCATTGTCACCTCGATCCTGCGCGCCTTGCCGAGGGCGGGGCGCTTGGCGATCTCGCTTCGCTGTGGCTGGGGCACGACCACTACAAGTGGCGCGCCATGCGCCTTGCGGGGGTGGGGGAGGAGTATATCACGGGCGACAAGCCCGCGTACGAAAAATTCCTCGCCTACGCGCGCATTCTGCCCCTGCTCGCGGGAAACCCGCTGTACGCCTTCACCCATCTTGAACTCAGGCAAATATTCGGCATCACGCAGCCGCTCGACGGGGAGAGCGCGCCCCGCATCTGGGAAGAGGCGAACGGCGTGCTCGCGGATATGACGGTGGAGCGCCTGCTCGCCCGCTTCCGCGTGCGCTTTATCGCGACGACGGACGATCCCGCAGACGCGCTCGATCGCCACGGCAGGCATGGGGAGACGCTCGTTTCGCCCACCTTTCGCCCGGACGCGGTGTTCACGCTCTCCGACGCGTACTTTTCGCGGCTGGGAAGGGCGGCGGGCGTTTGCATTCACACGCTGGACGATCTGCTGCTCGCCCTCACCAGGCGGCTCGATCACTTCCTCGCCCGCGGCTGCCGCCTCTCCGACCACGGCTTTGAACGCTTCCCTGCCCGCTATGCCTCGCTGGAGGAGGCGCGCGCCCTCTTCTTGCGCAGAGGGGGACTTGCGGCGGAGGGCAGGGACGCCCTCTTCGGGTTCTTGCTCGCATGGCTTGCGGAGGAGTACGCAAAGCGCGACATCGCCATGCAGCTGCACTTTGCCGTCCTGCGCAACGTCAACAGCGCGCTCTTTTCCGTGTGCGGGCGGGACGCAGGGCTGGACGTGATGGGGGAGGCGGAAAACGTCAAGCGCGTCATCGCCTTTCTCGACCGCATTCCCGCGGCGCGCCGTCCGCATATCCTGCTCTATTCGCTCAACGACGGCAATCTGCCCGCGCTCGCCACGCTGTGCGGCGCCTTCCGCAACGTGCGGCTGGGGGCGGCATGGTGGTTCAACGACAGCTTGCTCGGCATTCGCAGGCAGCTGGATACCGCGGCGGAATACGCCCTGCTCGGCAGTATGCCGGGAATGCTCACGGACAGCCGCTCGCTGCTCAGCTATCCCCGCTTCGACTTCTTCCGCCGCATCCTCGCAAGTTGGGTGGGCGAACGGGTGGACGCGGGCGAGTACGACTTGGGCGCGGCGCGCCTTCTCATGCGCAGGCTGTGCTACGAAAACGCAAAGGAGCTTGTAAAACTATGAAGATGACCTTCCGCTGGTACGGGGAGGGGGACAGCATCCCGCTTGCCTATATCAGGCAGATCCCCAACCTCTCGGGCGTCGTCACGGCGGTGTACGATACGCCCGTGGGGGAGGTGTGGGAAGAGCAAAAGATCTTGCGCCTCAAACAATTGTGCGATGACGCGGGGCTGGAGATGCAAGTCATCGAATCCGTTCCCGTGCACGAGGACATCAAGTTGGGGCTTCCCACGCGCGAGCGCTATATTCAAAACTATCAAACGACGCTGCGCGCTCTGGCGCGGGCGGGGGTGAAGTGCGTGTGCTACAACTTCATGCCCGTGTTCGATTGGTTGCGCACAAATTTGAAAACGGTTGCAAAAGACGGGTCCAACAGCCTCTCCTACGAGCACGCCGCGCTCATCAAACTCGACAAAAACGACTTGCACCTTCCGGGCTGGGACGAGAGCTACAGCAAGGAGCAGCTCAAGGGGCTGCTCGCTCGGTACGAGGGCATGACGCACGAGAAGCTGTTTGAAAACCTCGTCTACT
Organism: uncultured Clostridia bacterium; assembly: GCA_944363255.1. Classification (GTDB taxonomy): domain Bacteria; phylum Bacillota; class Clostridia; order Christensenellales; family Borkfalkiaceae; genus Gallimonas. Next base: position 2,467 of record CALVTZ010000104.1, on the reverse strand, counting down.
TTCTGCAAAGCATTTTGCCCGTGTGCGACGAGGTGGGCATCGACATGGCGATCCACCCCGACGATCCGCCCTGGGATATGTTCGGGCTTCCGCGCATCATCACGGGGGAGGCGGGCTTCGATCGCCTCTTCAAGGCGCTTCCCAACGCGCACAACGGCATGACCTTTTGCACGGGCAGCCTGGGCGCGGGCAGGGGTGATCTCGTGCACTTGGCGCAAAAGTACGCTTCACGCATCTTCTTTGCGCACCTGCGGCAGATCCGCTGGGTGGGCGAGCGCGACTTTGTAGAGGCGGGGCACTTTACGGGCGCGGGTAGTCTGGATATTGCCGCCGTCGTGCGGGCGCTCGTGCGGGGCGGGTTCAAGGGATATGTGCGCCCCGATCACGGCAGAAATATTTGGGGGGAGGACGGCAAGCCGGGGTACGGATTGTACGACCGCGCGCTGGGCGCCGCCTACCTCAACGGGCTGTTTGAAGCCATGGAACAGGAGGAAGTATGAAGATTCCCTTTCAGGTAGATCTGGCGGATAAGACCGCCGTCATCACGGGCGCGGGCGGCGTGCTCATGCGTAAATTTGCGCGTGCGCTGTATGCGTGCGGGGCGAACGTCGCGCTGCTCGACATCAATTTCGACGCGGCGCAGGAAGTCGCAAACGAGCTGGGCGAGCGCGCCCTTGCGCTGCGCTGCGACTGCCTCGACAAGCAGAGCCTGTACGCCGCGCGCGAGGAAGTCGTTTCCGCCTTCGGCGGGGTGCACCTGCTCGTAAACGGGGCGGGCGGCAACAGCCCGCGGGCGACCACGTCCAACGAGAGTGCGGACATGGGTGGGGGGAAGGACTTCTTCTCCCTCGACGAGGCGGGGCTGCGCTTCGTGTTCGATCTGAATATCATGACGGCGTTTCTCGCAACGCAGGTGTTCGCACAGGGCATGGGCGAAGGGGGGAATATCATCAACGTCTCCTCCATGAACGCCTATCGCCCGCTCACCAAAATTCCCGCCTACTCCGCGGCAAAGGCGGGGATCAGCAACCTCACGCAGTGGCTCGCGGTGCACTTTGCGGCAAGCGGCATTCGCTGCAACGCCATCGCACCCGGCTTTTTCGTCACCAATCAGAACCGCGCGCTGCTCTTTACGGAGGAGGGCGATCCCACGCCGCGCACGCAAAAGATCCTCGCCGCCACGCCCATGAAGAAGTTCGGTGCGCCGCAGGAGCTCATCGGCGCGCTGCTCTTTTTGGCAAGCAACGAGGCGAGCGGCTTTGTCACGGGCGTCGTGTTGCCCGTGGACGGCGGCTTCTCCGCCTATTCGGGGGTGTGATATGCAGCGGCGTATCCCTCTTGTCACCTGCTCGGGCGCGGACGAGGCGGAGCGCGTGTTTGGCGCGCTCGCGCGGGCGGGGTTTTCCCGTGTGGAAGTCGCCCTGCGCACGCCGTATGCAATGCAGGCGATCGCGCTGTGTGCGCAGGCGTTCCCCGCGCTGGAAGTGGGGGCGGGCACGGTGTTGAACGAAAAAAGCTGCGAGGAGGCGCTTGCGGCGGGGGCGCGCTTTATCGTCTCGCCCGGGCTTTCAAGGGAGGTCGCCTGCTGCTGCAAGCAGCGCGGCGTGCCCTACTACCCCGGCTGCGTCACGCCCACGGAGATCATGCAGGCGCTCGAACTCGGCATCACCACGGTGAAGTTCTTTCCCGCCTCGCTGCACGGCGGACTTGCGGGAATGAAGGCGCTCTCCGCACCCTTTCCCGCGCTGCGCTTCTTCCCCACGGGCGGCATCACGCGCGCGAACGAGCAGGAGTACCTCGCCTTTGAAAAGACCGCCTTTGTGGGCGGGAGCTATCTCGTAGAGGAGGCGCTTTCCCAATGAAGATCGTGACCTTTGGCGAACTCATGCTCCGCCTCACGCCGCCGCAGGGGGAGACGCTCTCCCATGCGAACGCGCTCGAAGTGTACGCGGGCGGGGCAGAGGCAAACGTCGCCGCCGCCTTTGCGCGGCTGGGCGGCGAGGCGCGCTTTATCGGCAGACTACCCGAAGGGGCGCCGGGCGAGCGGGCGCTCTCCTCCCTGCGCGCCCTCGGCGTGGAGACGCGCTGCACGTTCGGGGCGGGGCGCATGGGGCTGTACTTTGCAGAGCGCGGCGCAGGCGCGCGGTGCGATCGCGTGTGGTACGATCGCAAGGACTCCGCCTTCGCGCGCGCACGGCGGCAGGACTTTGATTGGAAGAACTTGCTTGCAGGGTGCGACCTTCTGCACCTCACGGGCATCACGCCCGCCCTTGGGGGCGAATGCGCTGAAATCGCGCTGGACGCGGCGCAAACGGCAAAGGAGCTGGGGCTCACGGTGTCGCTCGATTACAACTATCGCAGCGCGCTCTGGTCGCGCGAGCAGGCGCGTTCTGCCATTCTTCGGCTCATGCCCTGCGTGGACGTGCTCTTCGGGCTGGATCTTTCCGAACGGGAGGACGCGGAGGAG
>CALVTZ010000103.1 GCA_944363255.1 uncultured Clostridia bacterium | reverse complement strand
ATGCCTACCGCGTCATCGCCATGACGGAGAGCGAGGCGGAAGGGTTTGCCTCCGCCATTCTGGGCGCAAAGCGCAGGGTGCGCTTTTGCAACGTCTGCGGCAACTTTACGGAGCACGAGGTGTGCGACATCTGCAAGACGCGCGACAAGGCGACCATCTGCGTCGTCAAGGAGCCCAAGGACGTCATCGCCCTCGAAAAACTGCACGAATTTAAGGGCGTGTATCACGTGCTGCACGGCGTCATCGATCCCATGAACGGCGTGGGGCCCAACGACATTCACGTGAAGGAACTGCTCGCACGGCTTTCAGAGGGGGGCGTTTCGGAGGTCATCCTCGCCACCAATCCGGACGTGGAGGGAGAGGCGACCGCCATGTACCTCGCGCGGCTCATCAAGCCGCTGGGCATCAAGGTCAGCCGCATCGCGCACGGCGTGCCCATCGGCAGCGAGCTGGAATACACAGACGAGGTGACGTTGTCGCGGGCGCTCCTCGAACGCAAAGAACTCTGATAAGAGAAGGGTACGCGACTGCGCCTGAACAGGGCGCGCAAGAGGGAGGAAGGCATGAAAATTTCTGTACTTGGATGCGGTAGGTGGGGTTCCTTTATCGCATGGTATCTGACGCGCCTCGGGCACGACGTCATGTCGTGGGGGCCCGAGGACGACTTTTCCTATAAAATTCTCGAAGAGACGGGGCGCAACGAATACGTCTCGCTCAACCCCAAGACGGTGCTCACCTGCGATCTCGAGCGGGCGGTGCGCCATGCGGAGATCATCGTCATCTCCATCAGCTCGCAGGGCTTGCGCGGCTTTATGCAGCGCATCGTGCGCTATCCCGTGCAGGGCAAGACCTTCGTGCTGTGCATGAAGGGCATCGAGGTGGAAACGGGCAAGCGGCTCTCGCAGATCGTGGTGGAGAGCGGCGTTGCGCGCGAGCACGTCGCCGTGTGGGTGGGCCCCGGGCACATTCAAAGTTTCGTGCAGGGCTTCCCCAACTGCATGGTCATCGATTCGGAAAACGACAAGCTCAAGCGCGAACTCGTCAAGGAGTTCCGCAGCGAGCTCATTCGCTTCTACTATGGGAGCGACCTCATCGGCACGGAGATCGGGGCGGCGGCAAAGAACGTGATGGGCATTGCGGCAGGCGTGCTCGACGTCGTCTGCGTTCCGCTCAAGGGCCCGCTCATGACGCGCGGCGCGCGCGAAGTCGCCCGCCTCATCAAGGCGCTGGGCGGAAACGAGCTGTCCGCCTATGGGCTGGCACATCTGGGCGACTACGAGACGACGCTCTTCTCGCCCTATTCGCACAACCGCACGTATGGGGAGATGCTCGCCCGCGGTGCGCGCTTTGAAAAACTTGCCGAGGGCGTGACGACCTCCAAGGCGCTCAAGATGCTTGCAGATAAGCTGCGCGTGGAGATGCCCATCACCGAGTCGGTGTACAGGGTGTGCTACGGCAGAGGGGACGACGGCAAGCGCTGCCGCGAGGAGATCGAAAAGCTCTTCGCCCGCAAGACCAAGGGCGAAATGGATTAAACGGGAAGCTGGGCGCAGAACAGCGCAAAAAAGCCCGCCCGCCGCATGAAAGCGGCGGGCGGGCGTTCTTTATCTGTTATTTTGCCTTGACGCGCTGCTTGCGCTTTGCAAGTTCTGCGTCCTCGCGGGCGTTTTGCGCCTGCTTGTCTGCGATAAGCTGCTTATAGATATTTCTCATCTTGGCAACGTTGTCGTCCCAGGTAATGTACAGGTCGCGGAAGGCGCCCTCGCTCACGCGGGCGTACAGCGCCTCGTCTGCGAGCACCTCCTCAATGCGCTTTGCGTAGTCCTCCGCGTCCTCGTTTGCAAAGAAGCCGTTCACGTCCTCCGTCACCATGTACGCCGTCGCCGCGCCCCGCAAAAAGAGGGTGGGCGTCTTTTGCGACGCCGCCTCGATCTGCACGAGGGAGTTCGTGTCGTACAGCGAGGGGAAGAGGAAGAGCTTTGCTCTGCAGTAGATGGCGCGCAGAAGATCGCGGTCGGTCACCTTTCCCGCGAAGATGACGTTCTCGCTCAGCCCCAGCTTTTCCACGTACTCTTCCAGCTCTTTCAGCTCGGTGCCCACGCCCACAAAGATCATCTTGAAGTTGCGCGTCTTGAGCTTGGCGAGCGCGTCGGTGAGGAAGAAGATGTTCTTCAGGCGGCAGATGCGCCCCACAAAGAGAAAGACGGGGGCGTTCTCGTCCAGCCCGTACGTCTCATTGACAAGGCGAATGGCAGCCTGCCTGTCCTCCGCGGGCTTGAAGTCCGTGCCGTTCTGCTGCACGCGGGGCAGGTGCTTCGCGCCGTATTCCAAAAAGACTTCGGCAATGCGCTGATTGACGGCGTAGAACTCGTCGCAGCGGTTAAAGACCTTCATCACGGAGTGCAGCAGCATCTTGGTGATCAGCCTGCTCTTGGACTGCTCCAAAAAGTCCTGCTTGTACTGCGAATGTAAAAATGCGATGGCGGGGATGCGGTGCTCCTTCGCATAATCCAAGCCCATCTTCCCCACACCGAAGGGGGAGTGGATGTGCACGAGGTCGAGCTTGCTCGCCTTGAGCGCGCGCTTGAAGCGGGCGTCGAGGGTGGGCAGGGGCAAGTCGTAATCGAGGAAGAAGATCTTGAGCGACTTGCAGCGTTCCGTCTTATATACAAAGTTATCGACATACGTCTTGATGCGCGTCTTCGGGCAGAAGACGATCACTTCAAATTCCCCGTCGCACAGGCGCTTGGCGTAGTTGTCCACCACGTTGATGACGCCGTCCACCATGGGGAAGTATGTATCGATAAACATTCCGATGCGTATCATAATATCATTATTTTACGAGCAAGCGCGAAAATTGTCAAGAGCTTTGGGCGAATTCAAAAAAGTGATTTTCGTATTTTTTCATTTTTCATAAAAAAATGGTGCGGAATGCTTGACAAGAAGGCAAAAATCCGTTATCATTACATCGTTGTCTTTCATGGGGGCGTAGCTCAGTCGGTTAGAGCGCTTGCTTGACATGCAAGAGGTCACAGATTCGAGTTCTGTCGTCCCCACCATGAACCCTGTATATCGTGCCGTTCCCGCTTTGTGCCGATATGTGGGGTTTTGTTTTTTTTGCGGATGTGGCGAAATTGGCATACGCGTCGGACTTAGGATCCGATGGGCAACCGTGCAGGTTCGACCCCTGTCATCCGCACCAGAATAAAAGAGGCGCGCCCCCTTGCCGTGCAAGGGGGCGCGTTTGTATGTGCCGCAAAGGCGTTGTGTGAGCGCATCGGGATTGCAAGCGGCGTTGCACACGCGCAAAAATTGGGGCTTGCAAAATGTTGCGCGCTGTGTTAGAATGGGTGCAACATTTCCGCAAGGGGGAAAATATGAATACGTATATCGGGATCGATCTGGGCACAAGCGGGGTAAAACTGCTGCTCGTGGCGGCAAACGGGAACATTCTCGCGGAGAATACGCAGACCTATCCCGTATTCTATCCCGAAAGCGGCTGGAGCGAGCAGGAACCGGAGGATTGGTTCTCCGCCGTGCTGCGCGGGCTTGAAGTTTTGCTCAACGGGCAGGACAGGCAGGCAGTCAAGGGCATTTCCTTTGGCGGGCAGATGCACGGGCTCGTCGTGCTCGACGCGCGGGACGAGGTCATTCGCCCTGCCATCCTTTGGAACGACGGCAGAACGGAGGCGGAGACAAACTATCTCAACGAAGTCGTGGGCAGGGAGAAGCTTTCTGCATGGACGGGCAACATTGCCTTTGCGGGCTTCACGGCGCCCAAACTGTTGTGGCTGAACAGGCACGAACCCGAGCATTTTGCCGCGATCGCCAAGATCATGTTGCCCAAAGACTACCTCGTCTATCGGCTGTCGGGCGCGTTTGTGACCGACTTTTCAGACGCGAGCGGAATGTTGCTGCTCGACGTCAAGCGCCGCCGCTGGTCGCGGGAAATGTGCGAGATCTGCAAGATCTCCGAAGAGATGCTCCCGCGCCTGCACGAGAGTTATGAGGCGGTGGGGGAGCTCAAAGCGGACATTGCGCGCAAGCTGGGGCTTTTGCAGGGCGTGCGCGTCATCGCGGGCGCGGGGGACAACGCTGCCGCGGCGGTCGGCACGGGCGTCGTGGGCGAAGGGGGGTGCAACCTCTCCCTCGGCACGAGCGGCACGCTCTTCGTCTCTTCAACCGAGTATAAGGAGGACAGGGTAAACGCCCTGCATTCCTTTTGCCATGCGGACGGCGGATGGCATCTCATGGGGTGCATCCTCTCCGCCGCAAGCTGCAATCGCTGGTGGATGGATGAGATCTTAAAGACGGCGGACTACGGCGCAGAGCAGGCGGGGCTGGAGGAGAAAATGGGCAAAAACGACGTCTACTTCCTGCCCTATCTCATGGGGGAACGCAGTCCGCACAACGATGTCAACGCGCGCGGGGCGTTCATCGGAATGCGCCCGGATACGACGCGCGGCGAGATGACGCTCGCCATGCTCGAGGGCGTGGCGTTTGCCCTGCGCGACTGCCTGGAGGCGGCGAAGAAGAACGGCGTTCCGATCGCGCGCACCAAGTTGTGCGGGGGCGGGGCGAAGAGCCCGCTCTGGCGCAAGGTGGTGGCAAACGTGATGGCGCTGCCCGTCGATCTTCCGCAGACGGAGCAAGGGCCGGGGTTTGGCGCGGCAATGCTCGCAATGGTGGGCTGCGGGGAATACGAAAGCGTACAGCAGGCGGCGCAAGCCATCGTCCGCATTCGCGAAACCATCCTGCCCGACGCGGCGATCGCCGCGGAATACGAGCAGCGGTATCGCAAGTTCACAAAACTCTATCCCGCGCTCAAAGGGGTATATCAAATGCTGTAAGGCAAAAAAAGAGACGGCGTTGCACCGTCTCTTTTTTGTTGGGATCGTCCGCGCGCGTCACGTGCTGCGCACGATGAGTTCCTCCGGGATATGGAAGCAGGTAACTTCCCGCTCGGGGTGCAGCAGAACGTCGCAGATCGCGTCGACAAGCTGCGTCGTTCCCTGGCGGATCGCGCTGATGCCGTAGCTTTCAAACCAGCTGTTGTCGTCGAAGGAGACTAGGCGAAAGGCAAATTCGCCGGCGTGCAGCAGCGTTGCAAGGTATTGCCCCGTTTTGCCGATCCCCGCGATCACGCCGTCGGGGGCGACTTCGCGCA
>CALVTZ010000102.1 GCA_944363255.1 uncultured Clostridia bacterium | reverse complement strand
GTGCAGGCGCACGGCGCCATTGCAGACGAAGTCACGGTGAAGGTGTACACCAAGGACGAGGCGGAGGGCAGCTATTCCTACTCCGCAAAGGCGGAGCACGCGAACATTCAAATGCCCACGATCACGCCCTCCGTCAGCAAGGACGACAACGGATTTTGGGTGATCGACGGGAATATGTACTTCCCCACAGCCCCGCAGCAGACGTATAACGGCTTCCTCACGGGGGACACCTTCCTCTACTATTCGCTCGAAGATACGCTCGCGGGCACGTTGGCCGCCAACGCGGGCAGCGCAGACTTCTACTATTACTATGATGTGGTGCGCACGGACGATCCCGTAACCGGCCCCTCGTTCGCGCTTCCGAGCGCGGGCGAGAGCGCAAACACGCGCGTCGTCGTGTTCGGCTTCCACGAGGCGAAGGCGATGGCAGAAAAGACGGGTGCAGCGGGCGAACAGCTCAACTACTACTCCGCCATTCGCGCCAACGCGGGCAACGTGTACGTGCGCGGCGGCACCTTCCGCTCCTACTTCGGCAGCGAAAAGGCGTACGCCATCTATGCGGACGGCGGCTACGTGGCGGTGGAAGGGGGCGCGTTCTACGCCGTGGAGGACGGCGTGTGCATTCGCTGTAACTACAAGCAGCCGCCCGAATCGCAGTACCTCAACGTGCGCGGCGGCACCTTCTCCTCCGAGCTGGGCAACACCATCCTCGTGCAGGGCGGCAAGCTCGCGCTCTCGGGGGGCACCTTCAACAAGACGGACGCGACCGACCACGCAGGGGCGAGCATTCAGGTGGAGTCCGGGCAGATCGTAACAAGCGGCACGTCGACCACGCCTTTGAGCTTCGAGCTCACGGGGGAAAACCTCGCCGCCATTCACGCGGTGGGCAACGACAGCGTCACCACGGTGAGCAACGCCACCTTCCGCTTCCTCCAAACGGAGGGGCAGGCGCACGGCACGGGAAACGTGGGCATCTGGTCGGAAGGGGGCGACGTGGTCGTCTCCAACTGCACCTTTGAAATGCCCGGCGCGAGCAGCCACGGCATCTGGTCGACTGCGGGCGAAGGGGACGTCACGGTGAACGACTGCGAATTTATCATGCAGGGCGATCACAGCTACGGCATCACCGCCAACTCGGGCAGTTCGCAGTCGAAGATCGAGGTCAACGGCGGCGTGTTCCTCATGCAGGGCGACCACAGCTACGGCGTGTCCGTGCAGAGCGGCACCGTCTCGCTGAACAAGAGCCCCACGGACAACCGTCCCACCCTCTTCTATATGGAAGGGCTGTTGGGCTGCTACGGCGTGTACACGGGCAGCGCGCAGGGTTATTCCATGACCTCGGGCGACATTATCGTAAACATCAACGCGGCGGAGTTCTTCCTCGGGCAAACGATCACGCAGGAGCAGGTCGCTTCGGACGCGGGCGGCGCGGGCGTGTATTCGAGCACGGCGGGCGCGCAGATCAATCTGGGCAACGTCACCATCGTCACGGCGGCGAGCAACTGCAGCGGCGTCGTCGCGCACGACGGCACCATCACGCAGAAGGGCGACGGCATGGAGCTTGCCATCATCACGGGCGCAAAGTACAGCGGCTATGTTGCTGGCGGCAAGGCGGCGGACGGAAGCTGGATCACCGTGCAGCCCGGCTCTCCCATGACCTCCACGGGCGCGCTGCTCAGCCACGGCATCTATCTCGAATCGGGCGAAGTCAACTTGCAGCACGCCTACGTTGCGCTGCACGGCAAGCAGGCTTCCGCCATCAATATCAGAAACGGCACGCTGGACGCGACCACCTTCAACGTGGACGTAAAATCGGGCGAGACGACCGAACTCACCGCGAGCGTCGTCTCCATCGTGGGCGGCAGCCTCAACGTGGTCAACTCGCAGGTGACAACGGACAGCCTTGGCATCATCGTGGACAACCACGACCACACGGGTGCGGAGGCGGGCTTCACCGTCACGGGCGAATTTGACATGACGGCGACGCACGCGGCGGCGATCTACGTGGACGGCGGAAACGTCACCTTCGGCGCAAATGCAAACGCCAGCATCGTGAGCGAGCCCTCCACGCAGGCGATCTGGCAGGTGGAAGGGCTGTTCGATCCCACCGAAGTGCGCTACTACTACGACGGCATCGTCATCCTGGACGGCTCCTTCCAATCGGAGGGCACCTTCTCGCTCACCAGCACGGTGCGCGCGCCCGAAAATACCGACTTCACGGCGATGGCGCCCGCGCAGGACGCAAACACCTACTACGACGGCATCCTCGTGCGCGGCGGCTCCTTCACCTCCACGGGTGCGCTCACGCTCTCGCACACGGGCGTGGAGAGCTATAAGGATTACAACGGCTATCAAAACCGCGTCACGCGCGCATTCGCCATTCGCGTTGAGGGCGTGGAGGGCACGAAGGTCGCCATTGCGCGCGGCAGCATTGAAAATTATGTGGGCGGCGGCGTGTTCGTGAGCGGCGGACTTTTGGATCTCGGCACGCAGGGGGGCGAGAACGAAGCGCTCTCCATTCTCACGCACGGCGTCATCGACGGCGACGCGGATGTGTACGTAAATTCGAGCGGCAACGTAGTTGCAAAGCCCAACGATCCCGCCGCGGGGTTGGACGGCTCGCCCGTCGATTTGGGCAACGATCCCATCAATCAGGAATGTCTTGTGAGCGGGAACCTCGCCTTCGCCCGCCGCGACTGGAGGTACCGCAACAGCTCCAAGGGTGGCAACGCGCTCGAGATCATGGGCGGCACCGTCAATGTGCATTCGGGTACGTTCACGTCCAGCCAGGGCAACGGGCTGCTCGTGCACGGCGCGGATTCCGTCAACCTCACGGGCGGCGTGTTCCGGGGCAACGACAGCTATCAGTTTAAGCTCGTAAGCGGGCAGGAAGTGGTGGAGACGTACTCTCCCGCAGGCTACGGCGCGTCCTACGCCTTCAAGGCGTTGGGGGGCACGACGGTGGTCGACGGCGCGACCTTCACGGGCGCGTGCAGCGGCGTGTTCGTCTCGGGCGCGCCCGATCCCAAAGACAACAGCAAATTCTTGGGTTCGACCGTCACCTTCCGCCGCGCAACGGTGGATGTTGAAGGGCACGCGGGCATCTCCGTGTACACCACGGCGCACGTCACGCTGGGCGAGGCGGGCGTCGTGCGGGAAGGAGACATCAGCGTAAAGGCGGCGGACGCGGGCATCACCGTGGAAAAGGGGCCGTATAGCGGCAACGCGCAAAACAACACGCCGCAGGATCCCTCCTTCCGCAGCGGCGTATTTGTCAACGGCGGCAGCTATGAGGCGAAGGTGGAATCCTACCGCGCGGACGGCATCTGGTACGGCAACCAGAATATCGCGCTCACCATCACGGGCGGCAAGTTCGTGGGCATGGGGCGCTCGGGTATGCGTATGGAGATGGACGAGGGCAGAAGCGCCAATCTGAATATCGGTACGCTCAAGTCCGCGCCCGACAGCACCATCGAGTTCATCGCCTACCCCTATACGGACAGGATGCCGAAATGGTATCAGGATTTCAGCGGCAAGCCCGAGGCATGGCGGTACGGCGCGATCACGCGCGTGGACACGAACGGCGGCACGAAGGGGCGCATCGAGGTGAAAGAGTTTGTCTATCTCAGCGAGACGACGACAAACAATGCGCATTGGGTGAAGGACGGCGACACGGGCGAAGACATCACCAAGCGCGGGATATGGCAGTATGAAAATGCCACCGTGGGCGAGTGCTTTGGCGGGATCCGCCGGGCGGTGATCGTCCCGGGGAACCCTCCTGCCAATACGTGATAAAAAATCAAGACCGCAGGGCGCATTGCCCGCGGTCTTTTTTTGTGCGAAAAGCGGGGTGCGCGGGCGGCGTTCTTTTGTTAAAATCGCATGAATTTTGAAAATTTCCCCTTGTACGCGCACAAGCTATATGGTATAGTACGACAGGAATTTCCATTAAGGAGGAAAAATTAAATGAAAATGAAAGGTTATGCAATGCTCGGGATCGGCAAGACGGGGTGGATCGAAAAGGAGATCCCCGCCTGCGGCCCGCTGGACGCGATCGTAAAGCCCATCGCCGTCTCCCCCTGCACGTCTGACGTGCACACCGTTTGGGAGGGCGCGATCGGCGATCGCAAGGATATGATCCTGGGACACGAAGCGGTCGGTGAGATCGTGGAAGTGGGCGCGCTCGTCAAAGATCTCAAGGTGGGGGACAAGGTCATCGTTCCCGCCATCACGCCCGATTGGGGCAGCCTTGAGGCGCAGGGAGGCTATTCCATGCACTCGGGCGGGATGCTCGCGGGCTGGAAGTTCTCCAACTTCAAGGACGGCGTGTTCGCAGAATACTTCCACGTCAACGAGGCGGACGCAAACCTTGCCCGCCTGCCCGAAGGCATCGATCCCGCCTCCGCCGTCATGCTCAGCGACATGGTGCCCACGGGCTTCCACGGCGCAGAACTTGCGGGCGTAGAGTACGGCGACAGCGTGTGCGTCATCGGCATCGGCCCCGTCGGGCTCATGTCCGTTGCGGCGGCGTCGCTGAAGGGCGCCGGCAGATTGTTTGCCGTCGGTTCCCGCCCCAACTGCGTGGAGGCTGCCAAGGCGTACGGAGCAACGGATATCATCAACTATAAGAACGGCGACATCGTTGCCCAGATCATGGATCTCACGGGCGGCAAGGGGGTGGATAAGGTCATCGTCGCAGGCGGCGACAACGACACCTTCATTCAGGCGATCACCATGCTCAAACCGGGCGGCAGGATCGGCAACGTCAACTACCTCGGCTCGGGCGACTATGTGCGCGTTCCTCGCATCGAGTGGGGGTGCGGCATGGGGCACAAGACGATCGCGGGCGGGCTCATGCCCGGCGGCAGACTGCGCATGGAAAAGCTCGTCTCCCTCATGCAGTACGGCAGATTGGATACCTCCCGCCTGCTCACGCACCGCTTCAAGGGCTTCGAGCACATGGAAGAGGCGCTCATGCTCATGAAGGACAAACCCAAGGATCTCATCAAGCCTGTGGTCGTGCTTTGATCAAACGTATGTAAAAAAAGTGCCCTGTTCGTTGGAACGGGGCACTTTTCTTTATGCAAACGACGCGCTGATGCAACGCAAAACGGCAACCTAAAAGGCTGCCGTTTTGTGGTGGGAGAAAGGCTTTCAAATCCGAAAGCGCCTTCTATCTCGCTTGTATCAAGCTCTGTGCGATTGTCGCCGTC
>CALVTZ010000101.1 GCA_944363255.1 uncultured Clostridia bacterium | reverse complement strand
ATAAACACAAAGGGTGCGCCAACCGTCCTTTCGTAGCGCGCGCTGACTGCAAGCGCCTTCAAAAGCCGTTCCCGCACGGGGAGCGCCCTGCCCGCGTAGAGCGGATAATCGGTGTACGCCTCTCCCGCGCCGATCTTTCCGCTTTCGTTGAGCTTGATCACGTCCAGCCTCGCTGTAATGTTGTAAAGCGCATCCTGATGCGCGAGCAAGATCTCGATACTCGCGACCTTTCCCGCCGAATCCACCTCGCCTGCCGTGAGACGGGCAAGTTTGGGAACGATCTCCCGCACGATATGCGCCTTACTCAGCCGTCCTTCCTCATTCAAAGTGAAGATCTCTCCGTGAGCAAGCACTTTCTGGCGCACTTTGACGTGACCGCTGAACCCGATGAGGATGCCGTTTGGCATTCGCGCAACTTTATACGCCGTCTCATTCAAATAGTGGTAACGGTACATCCCGTTCGTCGTCTGCGTGTCCATGCCGAAATAGACCGCACCCCGTTCCTTAATCGCAATAATTACACTCATCTGTATCTCCGCTGAAACAAGCTCATTATAAGCATAAACCCAACATTATTTATGTATCGATACATTTTTTATCGATCTTTTTATAAAATTTTATGACGCTCCCCCGCAGCAACAGGCGCACACGCGGCGGAGCATTACACGAAAAGAAGTCACAGCCCAAGTGTCTGTGACCTTTTCCGCACTCGAAAATTCGTTGCCGACAACGACAGCCCACGCTACGCGAGGTAACTTACTTCAACGCGATAGTAGCAGCCAATGTTCTTTTTGAGAATGAACTTATTTTCCCCATCGCGATATTCAGTCTGCCTTCTCAACGCCCCTTCGATCGCGTCTATATGCGCGCGATCGTCATTGGATTTGGATAGGACGAGCAGCTTTTTGATCAAGGAGCGCAGGCACACATCGTCAAGCGTCTTTTCCGTGCGCACCTCGACGGGCAAATCGACAAGCGCGTAGTCAATGGAGCTGTCTGAAAACGGGTTGTACACGCTCACGTCGCATTCGGGATCTTTCACCTTCAAGCGACCATTGCGCAGATCCTTTTGATATACCCGAAATAATTTCAACCACTCCTTTACGGCAAGGCGACTTTTCAATTCAAAGCGCGATCCCCTTTTGCTCCCCATCTCATAAAAGGCTTTTTTGATATACCCAGGCAGATGCGACCATTGCGGTATCCCTGCCCGAGGGGCATGACTATTTGTGTAATCGGAAGTAAGACCATACGGAAAGATACCCTCTCTCGCGCGTTCCACCTCCGGTCTACTCTCCCCGCACTGCTGATATGGTTTGAGTCCCTTATGCAGAAGCATGAAGAGCAGAGCAAAGACGGCATAATGCTCGTTTTCAAACGTTCTGTACACGCTGTCAACGCGCTTTCCCCCAAGTTCAGGCGGAACATACCCTTGACTCACCTTTGTTGCGGGGAAGCGAGCGATTTGATAGCTGTCGCAATCAACAAAATAGACGTGGGTGGGATCATGGTTCATGATCATGAAATTTTCCATCTTGATGTCGCCGATGATGATATTGCGCGCATGCAAATAGGAAAGGGTATCCAAAATGGAAACGATCATATCGATGAGTTGCGTGCGCGTCAAATGATAAATGCCATACGGCTTTGAGAAGCCGCCGTCAGTCCTTTTCTGCTGCATGATCATTTCGTGAAGCTCGATCCCCTTTGCAGACTTCATCGTAAAGCCGACAAACTCGTTGTCCTGCGTGTAGACAGCGTCTATAGGCCACACTATGAGCGGATGACAAACGGGATTTTTGGTCATGAACTCGATTTTGTCCTTTTTGTTGTTCGTCAAATTCTTCGATGTCCTGTTCTGAAAGATCTTGCAGACGACCCCATCCCGATCGGTTGCATAGACGACGCCCTCGCCGCCCTTGCCAAGCTCCTTGACAAGTGTGATCTCCCCCTCATTGTTCGTTCTTAAAACATCGCCCTCCTTCGGCTCCGCCACATTAATGGGAACATCGCTCATGAGCTTACTCTTCTGTCCGCCGAAATAGGGATACTTTTCCGAATCGGGAACCTCGTCCTCGCTCCCCTCTTCAAAAATTGACGACTGCGCTCCCTCGGTCTCCTTTTGCACGATGCGCGCAGACAACTCTTTGCCGTTGCGCGCGATTTGCCACTGCTGTTTTTCTTGCAAATAGAAGTCGCATTTGAGGGAAGTGTACTCCGCGTTATCTGCAGCGCAGGCAACAAACTGCACCTTGTCCGATTCGAACAGGCGTCCCTTGGGAATGACATACTCGAACTTCGTTGCCGTCAGCTTTTTGGCGAACGCGCTGCTGTCGGAAGATTCGTGCAGCGCCTCAAACGCGTTGTGGTTGAGCGACTTATAAAAGAGCACCTTCACCGCATCGTAAGCAGCGTCCGTTGTGATATGAAAGGTGACGTATTCCTCCTGCGGATGATAGGTATAGGCATACAGCCCGTCCTCCTCGACGCTGCACGCGCCCAAACCGTTGACGTGGTTGTCGTCGTAGTCAAGTTGTACAAATGCCTGCCCCTCTTGCTTATCGTTTGTCAAGAGCAGCAGCTTATACTGCTTTCTCTTGGACAGCTCGATCGCGGCATTGTAGTATGCGGTGTGCACCGTTACGATGCTCCCTTGCGAATTGACGACCAACACGCCCGCATCCAAAAGCTGTTTTATCACTTCATTGCTGGCACCCGCCGCGATAGACTTCTGGCTCAGGATGACGCAATGACGATTGGAAAGCGCCGAGGAAAGCTGGCTGATCATGCGCCGCGACGCCTCGTTCCGCTTCAAAAGAGAAGCGCCGATAAAGATCCTGTCGAACGATTGCAAGTGCTGCGTTTCGAATGCGACTTTATCCTTTGTAAACATTACAGCCCCTCCCTTTGCACGCTGAAACAGTCATTTGTGTCCTCGATGCGCTCTATCTCAATTTTGCCGTCCATCCAATATATGTAAAACATAAATAGGACGTCTTGCGGCGAACTAACATAGCGGTACTCACCTTGTATTTTGATCGCATCAAGAACTTTCACATAGAGCTCCAACACTTTTAGCTGCTTTTGCAGGTCGGGCGCGCGTAACTTGAGCCAGGAAATAACCTGATCCGCCTCCTTGCCGATAAACTTCTTCACCCGCGAAACGAGAATTTTGAAATCGTTCATTCCCGCCGAACTTTGCGGTTGTGCGGGCATTGCGGGCGCTGCGGGCGTGGGCGAAAGGACTTCTTCCTCCTTGGCGGAACGCGCAGGCTGCGGGCGATCGTACTTCGTAACGGCATATCCGTCCTCCGCAATGTGATAATCGCCGCGCACCATAACGGCAACGCTGCAATCATCCATTGCGCGCGATCCATTTACAAGCGCAGGCAAAAATTGCTCGTCGAGAATGCGTTTTGATTGCTCGAAGCTCGCGCTTTCCACGGTGCAACGAAAGAGTTTATCCACCCCTTTGGTGTATTTCTTTTCGAAGGGAACGCGCAGATCGAAGAAAGAATCCACCCCGTCCGAGGTAAGGATAAATGCCGAAACATCTGCATTCTTGGGCTTTTTGAGCTGAAACTGCGCGCAACCGTACCAATCCGGGTTTTTCTGTGCGAGGGCATAGATATTGGCGGGATAGAATGTGCCGTTGACCTCGCCGCTCTTTTTCTCCTCCATGATGATCTTGAGTTGATCGTGAACGACGCCGCCCACCACGCCGTCTCCGATCTGCCCGATGATATACTTCCCATCCTTTTCGGCGGCGAACAATGCGGTCGCATTCAAACTTTCAAGGAAAAATTCCTCCTCGCTGTGTTTTTCGACAAAGGCGCGATACCGTTCCCGTTCCTTCATTCTGTATGCGGTGAAGAACGCCTGATTGAAAGCAATATACCCCCGAAGCGCGCCGATCAGCGCGTCCACGATCATCTTGCGCGAAGTGAGGATCTCAGCGTCATGCACCTCATCGAAGTGATCGATGAGGTAGTCGCACAGCGTGTGCACCGTTACTTCTGCGCCATAATGAGAATTTTCGGAGCTGCCGCACCCATCGGAGAGCGCAGCGACAAAGACGCCCTTCCCCTGCTTACACAGCGCCCTGTCCTGGCAGGGAACATTGCGCACAATATGACTTTTGCCCGCTTGCTCGCCGTAATTGAAATACCAACCCTTGTTCATGTTCGCTTATCTCTCACTATTTAGATTTCACTCCAATCGTCTACGGTGGTCATATCAAGCTGCACGCGATCTCCCACCTTGGATTGCGACACCACCGAAACGCTCTTCCCCAGCCACGCAAAGAACTCGGAGAATTTGAGGTCTTTGAGGTGCTTTGCTCTTCTCTTGCTGAACCCGCTGAGCACATCCATGACCTTTCTGAACTTCTCCTCATCATTATCGTTGCCAACGGCGATGGAGAACACCGTGAGCTTTTTCTCCTCCTCCAGCTTTCTCGTCCTCTCCTGCGCCGCGGGAACATCTTCCACATCGCCCGGCTTTCCGTCCGTCATGATAACAAGCCAAGGCTGATAGTAGTCTACCCCATTCTCTCTGTATTCCTGCTTGCGGTCTTGCAAGAGGTCGAGCGCAGCCTCAACTGCGTGCGCAAGCGCCGTGCCGCCATCCGCCTTCAGCTCGATGTCGTGCTTTTGATCGACCAGGGAGAACCGCTCCTCGATATGAACCTCGCTGTTGAATGCAACAACGGCGATCTCACAGCTCATGCGCGCCTGCTCGTCTGCCTTGATCGCTTCGTAAAACGCCTTCACGCCCTCGTTCAGCTGCGCAATCGCATTATCCCGATTCATAGAACCGGAAATATCCAAACACAGGCACACGGGCAATCTGCTCGCGGTGTTTACGATAAGATCGTCGTCACCGATATACGTATTGCCCTTCTTTTCATCGTCTTCGCCATAGTAGTTACTCATTTTTTTATCCTCCGTTGTTATTGCTTTTGCTTTTCCTGTTGGCATTCCCAACCTTTACCCTCGATACTCCCAAACGACAGGGCAAGAGAGATTCCACCCGTTACTCCATCGGAGCGGCTTGCGCGACGCCTCACAATAAATCGTAAGCGCATCGCAATCAATGAACGCCCCTAACCCAATGCTCTTCACGCCGTTGGGAATGATGACGGACTTGAGTGATTTGCAATCCATGAACGCGCCCTCCCCAATGCTCTTCACGCCGTTGGGAATGATGACGGACTCGAGCG
>CALVTZ010000100.1 GCA_944363255.1 uncultured Clostridia bacterium | reverse complement strand
ACGGGCGGGTACTGCACCTTTTCGCGCAGGTCGCGCATCTCGTTCACGCCGTTGTTGGAGGCGGCGTCGATCTCGGTGATGTCGAGCGAACCGCCCTCGAGCGCACGGCAGGTGGCGCAGGTGCCGCAGGGCGAACCGTTTACGGGGTGTTCGCAGTTGACGGCGCGCGCGAAGATGCGGGCGACCGTCGTCTTGCCCGTGCCGCGCGGCCCCGTGAAGAGGTACGCGTGCCCCGCTTCCCCCCGCTCGATCTGGTTTTTGAGGATGCGCACCACGTGCTCCTGCCGCACCAGCTCTTCAAAGCGGGTAGGTCTGAATTTGCGATAGAGGGAGAGATGAGCCATATTATTTCTCCGAATACTTCTTTTGCAGTTTCTTTTTGGAACGGGCGAGGGCGTTGTCCACCCCCTTCCTGTCCTTGCCTGTGACCGAGCAGATCTCCGAATAGCTCATGCCCTCGAGATACATGGTCATCACGCGAAATTCAAAGTCGGAAAGCTCCTTGGCGAGCAGAAGATCGAACTCCGCCCGCTCCTCGCTGTCGATAAGGAAATCCTCGGGCGAATCTGCCTCCTGCTCGTCCAGCATATCCAGCGGAACGCTCTCGTTGAGGGGCAGGCTCTTCTTGCGCTGCGTGGCTTTGAGGGCGTCGTAGATGCGGCGCGTCACCAGAAGATAGGCGAAGTTTTTGAAGCTCTTTCCGCACTCCGCGCGGTAATCGCGCACGGCGAGATACAGCCCCACCATGCCCTCCTGCACGAGATCCTCCTCCTCGCCGCCCATGACGAAGAAGCGGCGCGCCCGCGCACGCACGGCGTTTTTGTAGCGCAGGAGCGGCGTCTCCATCGCGCCCTCCTCGCCCGCCTGCGCGCTTGAAACGAGCGCCTCGTCCTTCTCATTCTTCCAATCTTGCACGCACCACCTCGTAAGCCGCAATGCCCAGCGCCACGGAAGCGTTGAGCGAATTTACCTTGCCGAAGAGGGGCAGGGAGAGCACCTTGTCGCACTTTTCGCGCGTGAGCCGCTTTACCCCGCTGTCCTCGCCGCCCACGACGAGGGCGACCTTTCCCGTGAGGCGGTTTTGATAGATGCTCTCGCCGCCCGCCTCCAGCGCGTAGATCCAATATCCGCGCTCCTTGAGCGCGTCGATGGCGCGGTTCAAGGGCATTTTGGCGACCTTGACGTGCTCCGCCGCCCCCGCCGAAATGCGCACCACCGCGTCTGTGACGGAAGCCCCGCGCGCATCGGGAATGACGACGCCCGCCGCCCCCGCGCACTCCGCAACGCGCAGAATGGCGCCCAGATTGTGCACGTCCTCGATGCCGTCGCACAGCACGAGAAAGCCCTCGCCCGCCGTGATGTCGTCCAGCGTGGAATAGACGAAGTCCGTCGTATAGGCGATGACGCCCTGATGATGCTTTTCCTCCGAAGCGCGGTCGAGCGCGGCGCGCTCCACGAACTGCACGCGGATGTTCTTGCGCCTTGCCTCGGCAAAGATGCGCCCGAGCGTGCCCTGCGCGCCCTTTTCCATGAGGATCTTATCCACCGTTTTATCCGTCTTGAGCAGTTCGAGAACGGCGTTCCTGCCTTCCGTTTTCATTCGTTTACCTCCTGCGAAAAGAGTTCGAGAATGCGCGCGTCCTGCCCCGTGAGATAGAGGTAGCCCACAACGCTCTCCAGCCCCGTGGAGCGCACGTACTCCTGCACGGAGGCGTTCTTGCTCTTTGTCGCCTTCTTTGCGTTCCTGCCGCGGCGGAAGATCTCCGCCTCCTCCTCGGTGAGCAGGGGCAGAACGCGCGCGAGCGTCTCGCTTTGACCGTGCGCGGAGACGACGGCGGAAGCAAGTTTGTTCAGCTCCCCCGTCTTATAGCCCGAAGTGAGGGCAAGTTTTCTTCTTACGAGCAGCGTGTACACCGCGTCGCCCACAAAGGCGAGGACGACGGGGTTCATCTGCTTCGCCCGCTCCCGATCGATGGGCTCGAAAATCTCTCGCATATTCCCTATTATAGCACACTTTGCGCGCGTTGACAAGCGTTCTAAAAAATTCGGGCATAATTTGTGCTTAATGACGGACACAGAAATACGAATGAGAAATTCGGTGCAAAACAGTTGCTTTTCAGAGAAAAATTACTATAATAGGGGGAAGTAAAAATCAAGTCAAGCAGGTAGTATTATGCAGGCATTTGAATTTTTGTTACCCCTTGCCGTTATCCTGCTCTTTTCCAAACTCATGGGATTGGGCTCGCACAAACTCGGCATGCCCGCCGTCATCGGTATGCTCATGGCGGGCATTCTTTTGGGACTGCTCACCTATATCCCCTGGGAGCCCCTCCACCGCGTGTTCTTCAGCGAAGAAGTCGAATACGTGCTCGGCGTGATGAGCAAGATCGGCGTCGTGCTCATCATGTTCTCCGCAGGGCTTGGCACAGACCTGAAAAAGCTCAAGCAGACGGGCGTTGCCTCCGTCGTCATCACGACGCTGGGCGTTGTCGTGCCCATGCTCCTCGGCTTCCTCGTCGCCTTCCTCTTCGACTACTACACCCCCATCTCGCTCCTTCCCAACGGAGCGGGCGCTGCGGGGGAATTTAACCTGCTGAGCGACCTCTTCTACGGCGCCATCCTCACGGCGACCTCCGTCTCCGTCACCGTTGCCGTGCTCAAAGAGCTTGGCAAGCTGGACACCAAGGTGGGCACCTCCGTTGTGGCAGCCGCCGTCATCGACGACGTCATCGGCATCATCATCCTCTCCGTGCTCACGGGCTTCGCCTCCTCGGGCAGCGGCAGCACGGCGGGCTGGGAGTGGTTCGATCCCAACGCGGGGCTTGTCGTCATCAAGATCGTGCTCTTCTTTATCGTCGCCATCGGGCTGGGCGTGGGCTTGAGAAAGCTGTTCAACGTCATGGAACGCCGCGCGCCGCACAACAGGCGGGTGCCCATCATTGCGCTTGCCGCCTGCTTTATCTACGCCTACTGCGCGGAAAAGCTGTTTGGCGTTGCCGACATCACGGGCGCATACGTGGCGGGCATCATGCTGGGCGGCACGCTTGCGGAGACGCCCTACGTGGAGTCCAAGGTGGACGCGATGGGCTATCTCTTCTTCTCCCCCATCTTCTTTGCGAATATCGGGCTGACGAATATCCACTATTTCAGCGAGATCGACTTGCGCTTCCTCGCCTTCGGGCTGGTGTTCGTGGTGGTTGCGCTCGCGGGCAAGCTGGTGGGCTGCGGCGCGGGGGCGCGTATGTGCAAGTTCTCCGGGCACGACAGCCTGCGCGTGGGCACGGGCATGATGGTGCGCGCCGAAGTCGTGCTCATCTGCACGGAGCGCGGCGTATCCAGCGGGCTCGTCAACCCCGCCGTGTTCCCCTTCGTCATCCTCATCATTCTCATCTCCTCCATCGCAACGCCCATCATTTTGAAGTGGTCGTACAAGCGCGAGGAGAAGAAGAACGGCACCCTTCCCCCGCCCGACTTCACAGGCGGCGAGAAGGAGGGCGCGGAGGCGCTTGCCGCGGAGCTTCCCGCAGAACTGCCCGCCGAGCAGGAGAGCGCGCCCGAAAACTTGACAGAAGCGCAAGAATAAGGTATACTCATTAAAAAAGGACGGAGAGCGTGCATGAATTACAGAAATCTTGGAAAATGGGGACTCAAAGTGAGCGAGGTCGCCCTTGGAAGCTGGGTGACCAATTTGAGCGGAGGCGACGCGCAGGAAGTTGCGCAGCGCACGGTGAACGCCGCCTTTGACAGCGGCGTCAACTTCTTCGACTGCGCCGACGCGTACTCGGGCGGCGAGGCGGAACGCTTTTTGGGCAGGGCGCTCAAGGAGCACGCCCGCCACGAATATGTGCTCTCCTCCAAGGTGTTCTTCCCCACGATGAAGGGCGCGAACGGCTGGGGGCTCAGCCGCAAGCACATCATCGAGCAGCTGGACGCAACGCTGAAAAACCTCAAGCTCGACTACGTGGACTTGTACTTTTGCCACCGCTTCGATCCCACCACCCCCGTGGAGGAGACGATGCAGACGCTCTCCGACATGGTCGCGGCGGGCAAGATCTTGTACTACGGCGTATCCGAATGGTCGCCCGTGCAGCTGAGCGAGGCGTTTGCCGCCGTGGAAAAGCTGCACCTGCGCCCCCTCTCCGTCATTCAGCCGCAGTACAACATGATGGATCGCTACATTGAGGACGAGATCATGGCGCTGTGCGCAAAGAACGGCGCGGGCATCACCGTGTTCTCCCCGCTTGCGCAGGGGCTGCTCACGGGCAAGTACCGCAAGGGTGCCCCCCTTCCCGCAGGTTCGCGCGCGACGTGGCAGGCGGATAAGCAGATCAACGCGCTGCTCACCGAGGACAACCTCGACAAGGTGGAAGCGCTCCTCAAAGTGGCGGAAGGGCTGAACGTTCCCCTCTCCGTGCTCGCGCTCGCGTGGATCTTGCGCAAAAAGGAGGTGTGCAGCGTCATCACGGGGGCGAGCAAGCCCGAACAACTGCTCTCCAACGTGCAGGCGAGCGGGCTTTGCATTCCCAAGGACGCGCTCGACGAGATCGAAGGCATCTTAAACTACCATCCCTTTGTGAGAAAGATCGGTTAAACATAATAAAGAACGCCGCCCGTGCAAAGACGCACGGGCGGCTTTTTTTATAGCAGGATGCAGATGACGCCGCCCCTGCCCTCGTTGACGATGCGGGTGACGGCGCGGCGCATTTTCCTGCGCACGCCCTCCCCCATGGCGCGATTCTTGCCGCACAGCTCCTCGCCGAGCAGTTCCTTTACCGTCTTGCCGAACATACTCGTGTTCCAGACCTTTTCGGGATCGCGCTCCATCTCTTGGGAGAGTTCCTGAAAGAACGCCTCCCCCTGTTCCACGCCGCCGAGCGCGGGCTTTACCGCCCCGCGCACGTCGACGCGAATGACGTGATAACTTGGCGCGGCGGCGGTGAGATCGACGCCCGTCCTTCCCCCTTTCTTGGAGAGGGCGGGATCGGCGAAGTTCATCTCATTGAGGTCGGGCGGGACGATGCCGTAGCCGCACTCCTTCGCCTCCGCAAACGCCTGCCCCACCTGCGCGTGCAGCGCCCGCGCCTCGCGCACGGAGAGCATGAGCTTCATGAGCGCAAGATCACTGTCCACCCGTTCGCCGCACGCCTCCGAGAGCACGGAGAGGAAGGCGCCCTCCCGCGCCTCCACGCGCACCCTCGCCCGCCCCGCGCCCGCGTCTGTCTGCTCGCTGACGGGCGGAGGCAGCTGCTCGCTCTCCGAATTGAGGGTTTCGAGCAGGGC
>CALVTZ010000099.1 GCA_944363255.1 uncultured Clostridia bacterium | reverse complement strand
GGCGTACAAGCAGGCGTTCGATGCGGCGCAGGAAGTGCTGAAACAGCCTCAGCCGCAGACCGAACAGGTCATTTCCGCGTTTAAGGCGCTGTATTCCGCCTATCACGGGCTGGTCGAGCGGGACGAGGAGAACGTTGCCTATCAAAAGGCGGCGCACTCCAACCTCAACAAGCAGCAGGCATATAAGGTGACGGACGGTGACGAGGGGAGCTATTGGTCGGGCATCTTCTATCCCTCCTATGTGGATGTGGATCTGGGGGACAACTACGATCTCACCCGCGTCAACCTGCTCTTCCCAAGCAATAAGCAGATCGAATATTCGCTGTATGCGAGCGTGGACGGCGCGCAGTATGAACGCGTTGCCGTCGTGCACGATGCGGTGAACGGCTCGCACACCGTCACCTTCCCCGCGCCCGTTCGCGCCCGTATCCTGCGCGTCTATCTCGAGAGCACGCGCGGTGACGACGCCGCCTATCTTTCCGAAGTGCGCGCGTACGGTACGCTTGCGGGCGGCAACAGCGGCGCATTGCGGCAGGGTGGCGTGCGCGACGAGTTGGGCATTCAGCCGTACGCAGAGACGGAGTATGCTAAGCCCATCACCGATGAAGAGATCATTGAAAATGTGTACGGCATCATCGATCGCACCATCGGGCGGGGGTATCGCAGTTGGTTCACCTTTGCACTCACGGAGCGGGAGAGCGCGCGGGACTTCTTCACCATTGAGATGAAGGACGGCAAGGTGCACGTGAGCGGAAACGAGGGGCTCTCGCTCACCTCCGGGCTAAACTATTACTATAAGAACTATCTCAACGTCCACATCGCAGAGCAGACCATGCAGATCAATATGCCCGCCGCCCCCGTTCAGGTGCAGGGCGTGGTGCGCAAGGAGACAGATCTTGCCGTGCGCTATGCGTATAACTACTGCACGCTCAGCTATTCCTACGCCTTCTACGATGCCGAAGATTGGCAGCGCGTGTACGATTGGCTGGCGCTCAACGGCGTGAACGTCGTGCTCGACCTTGCGGGGCAGGAGGCGACTTGGGTGCTCTTCCTCATGAACTACGGCTATTCGCTGGACGACGCGAAGGATTGGATCAGCGGCCCCGCCTATTCCGCATGGCAGTTTATGAGCAATATGGAAGCGTTCGGCGGCCCCGTCTCCGATGCGTATATCGTCGATCGCGTGGCGCTTGCGCGTTCCACGCAGCGCTGGAAAAACTCCCTCGGAATGCAGACGGTGCTGCAGGGCTACGCGGGAATGGTGCCCACCAACTTCAACGAATTTCAACCGGACGTAACGCTCATCGGGCAGGGGGGATGGAACGGCTTCGACCGTCCCGCCATGATCGCAACGGACTCCGCCACCTACGACGAGTACGCGGCAAAGTTCTATGAGTGTCAGGAGTACGTTTACGGCAAAAACAATCACTACTACGCGGTCGATCCCTTCCATGAAGGGGGAAAGCGCCCCTCGGGGCTGAGCGATAAGGCGATCGCAGAGAATGTGCTCGATTCGCTGCTCGGCTACGATGAACAGGCAGTTTGGGTGGTGCAGGGCTGGCAGAGCAATCCCACGAACGGGCTGTTGGAGGGCATGGGGAATTACCGCAACACCAATGTGCTCGTTGTCGATCTCATCAAGTATCCCATCTCCTCGGGCACCAAGTACAATAAGACGAAGTATGGCTCCACGACGCTCGGGAGCAAGGAGTTCAACGGCACGAATTGGGCGTGGACGCTGCTTGCAAACTTCGGCGGCAATCCCTCCATGCACGGCGAGCTGGAGAAGATGGTCGCGGACATTCAGCGCGCGAGAAAGACGAGCAGCTTCATGCAGGGCATCGGCATCATCTCCGAAGCGATGAACGACAACCCCGTCGTGTACGATCTCATCTTCGATCTCGTGTGGGCGGAGGACGCCTTCAACGTCTCCGTGTGGCTGGACGGCTATGTGGAGCGTCGCTACGGGGGAACAACGCCGAACGTGCGCCGCGCGTGGGAGATCATGCTGGACGCAAACTATGACTACGGCGTGCGCTTCACGAGTGAAGTGTACGGCATGAAGAACAAGGGACCGCAGGGGTATAAGGAACAGTCCATTGCCTACGGTGCGGACAAGCTGGAGACGGCGCTGCTGCTCATGCTCGAGGACTTCGAGCGCTTCAAGGATGAGCCGTGCTATCGCTACGACCTCTCCGATCTGTTGCGGCAGGTCGTGAGCAACTTCTCCACGCTCACCTACAACGAGATCCTCAAGGCGAAGGAGGCACGCGATCTCGACGCCTTCCTTGCGGCAAAGGAGAAGTTCGTCAAGTCGCTTAAAGTGTTGAACGTGGTGCAGGCGACGCGGCAGGATCAGCTCGCGGGCGAGTGGATCGGCAAGGCGCAGGACATGGCGGCGGACTACGACGACTTCACCAAGGACGTATTCGAGATGCAGGCAAAGGCGCTCATCACCTCGTGGGGTTCGCGCAAGTCCAACCGCAGCCTCAAAGACTACGGCTGGCGCAACTACGAGGGGATGTTTGCCGACCTGTATGCGCCCATCTGGGTGGAATATCTCGGCAAGATAGAACAGAATATCCGCACGGGCGCGGCCATTTCCAACGTCAGCCTGGACGGGTACTTTGAGTACTATTGGGAATGGAACCTGAGCGATCGGCAGTATCTGCGCGAGGCGAAGGATTCGCCCGAGGAGCTGTACGCGGCGGCGCAACAGGTGTTGCAATACTGTATGTTTGGCGACGAGATCGACGCAGATGTGGGCAATCTCGCGCTGGGCAGAGCGGTGAGCGCGGACGGGGAGACGGACGGCTGGCTTCAGGCGGCAACGGACGGGGAGGAGGATACGAGCGTTCTGCTTCGCCCCGTTGGGCAGGAAGCTGCGTTCACCATCGATCTCATCGCGGAATTCAGCCTCACAAGAGTGCAGCTTCTCTTGGGCGAGGGCAGCTACACCTTCCGCCTTGCGGTGAGCGCAGACGGGCGCACATGGACGGAGCTGGGCGAATACACGGCGGCGGGCAGCGCGGAGTATGAATATGCGGAGAGCGGCGTGCGCTATTTGCGCATCACGACTTCCGCCGAGCTTTCGCTGCGCGAAGTGCGTGTGTACGGCGAACGCGAACTTCCCGAACTTGACGAACTCACCCGCCTCGTTGCAGCAGCGCAGACCTTCGACGCGTCGGGCGATCCCACGCTCGCGCCGCAGTTTGAAAGTGCGTTGCGGGCGGCGGAGGGGGCGCTCAAAGAACAGGCCCCGCCCGATACGGTAAACGCCGTCTATTGGTCGCTGTACGATGCGATGGCGGCATATTCTTCGCTCACGCGCCCCAATCTTGCGGCGGGCAAGGTGGCGACTGCGCACAACGATCCGAGCGGCAACGTCGCCCGTCTTGTGGACGGTAGCACGGGGAGCGACAACTATTGGGATTCCGGGCGGTTGAGCCCCACGGGAAAGCCGTACGAGGAGGCGATCACGCCGGGCTGGGCGATCATCGATCTGGGCACGATATACGATCTCGACGGCGCGAAGATCTACTTCGGCGACGCGTCGCTGTGGTACAACTTTGAATTGTATGTGAGCGAAAACAATACCGATTGGACGCTCGTCTTTGAAAAGACGGACAGGACGCTCGCAAAGGCGGCGGGGGAGAGCATTATGTTTGCGCCCGTGCGCGGGCGGTATGTGATGCTCGTGACGACGAATATTGCAAACGATCAGAGCGGGAAACGCGCGGGGTATCGCGTGAACGAGCTGGAGGTGTACGGCTATACGCCCATCGACTGCGATAAGACGGCGCTCAATGCGGCGATCGCGTCGGCAGAGAGGTTCAAGGCGGAGGACTATTCACAGCAGAGCTATCAAGATCTCATGGACGCGCTCACACGGGCAAAGTTGGTCGCGGGCGATCTCAGGGCGAGCCAGAGCAGCGTAAACAGTGCGCTCCAAGCGCTGAACGCGGCGATCGGGGGCTTGAAGGCGCCAACTGCGCCCCCGCCGCAGGAGCCGATCCCGTCCGAACCCTCCACGCCCTCGGGTGGAGGCGGCAAGGACAAGACGGCCGCCATCGTGGGCGGAACGCTTGCGGGCGCGGCGGTGCTTGCGGGCGCCGCAGCTGCCGTACTCATCGTAAGAAAGAAGAAAAAGAAGTAAGGGGTAGGCGGCGCTTCGCACAGCGTGAGGCGCCGCCGCATTCCGCGGGCGAGAAAAAAGGGGAAAATTCCCCGTAATTTTGGGGAAAGGTGCAAAAAAACACTTGACATTGCCCGTATTCTTTGGTAAAATCATCAAGTAAAGCAGAGGTGAACCCTTCTCTCCGTATCTGCAACAGGCAGAACGGGCCAATAACTTTTGTGGAAGATGCGCGTTATGCGCGTATTAAAAGTTACTGCGGGTCGCCTTGTGCGGCCCGTTAATTTTTTTGTGAGGTATATGGCTATCAAAACGCAAAACCAGATGAACGGAGAAATTCGCGACCGCGAGATCCGCGTGATCTCGTCGACGGGGGAGATGCTCGGCGTCATGACGCCGCAGGAGGCGCTTCGCCTTGCCGAAGAGGAAAACCTCGACCTCGTGAAGATCTCGCCCAATGCCGTCCCGCCCGTGTGCAAGATCATGGATTGGGGCAAGTTCAAGTTCGAACAGGCGAAAAAGGAAAAGGAGAACCGCCGCAACCAAAAGGTGGTGGAACTCAAAGAGGTGCAGCTTTCCATGACCATCGACGTGGGCGATCTCAACGTGAAGGCAAAGCAGGCGCGCAAATTCCTTGACGCTGGCAACAAGGTGAAGGTATCCATTCGTCTGCGCGGCCGTCAGATGGCGCATTCCTCGCTTGCGAAGGACGTTATGGCGCGCTTTGCCGAAGGGTTGAGCGACGTAGGCGTCATCGAAAAGCCCATGAACATGGAAGGGCGCAACATTATCATGATATTGGCTCCCGCAAAAAAGTAAGCGGGCAACAATAGAGTTCAGAGTAAAATTTTGGAGGATAAAGGTATGCCGAAACAGAAATCGCACAGCGGATCGAAGAAGCGCTTCTGGCTCACCGGCACCGGCAAGGTCAACAGACCTCACGGCGGCAAGAACCACAAGGCTGAAACCAAGAACAGAAAGAGAAAGAGAAATCTTCGTCAGACCACGCTCGTCTCCGCTACGCAGGAGAACACCGTCAAGAAGATGATCCCCTACAAGGACTAAGAGGAGGCTGAAACAATGCGTATTAAAAGAGGTGTAAACGCTGTTAAAAAGCGCAGAAAGATCTTAAAGCTCGCAAAGGGCTAT
>CALVTZ010000098.1 GCA_944363255.1 uncultured Clostridia bacterium | reverse complement strand
GTTTTACGATGCGCTCTGCGAACACGCGATCCTCTTCATCAAGTTCTTCTTTCTTGTAGAGCGCTGCGCGGAAGCGGTCGTCCGGGGCGGTATCGAACAGCCCCGCAAAGACGATCTTGAATGCAGCCTCTCTTGCAATGTTTCTCATAACTTCCTCTGTACGACAAAATCCCCCTCTTTACGGGAAGGGGAATCTCGTCAAACGTTAATTGTTTCTCGCGGCGTGTTGCTCGCTTTCGCCCGCCTGCTCCTCGTGTTCGGGATGCTCGCCCTCTGCGTGCGCATCTGCAGGCGTTGCGGGCGCGGGGAATACCACGCTCTGCACATGAACGTCCACCTTCGCGATCTTGTATTTTGTCATGGACTCGACCATCTGCTTGATGGTCTGCTGAATGCGATAAGCAAGTTCGGGAACGCTGTAACCGTAGTGCGCGATCACAGAGATGTCCGCGAAGATCCCCTCTTTTTCAAAGCTGAGTTTGATCCCTTTGCTCTTGGAGGGAACGAGCTCGATGCCTTCCGTCTCTTTCAGACTCAAAACAACGATCCCGCTCACGATGTCTGCATTGTAGGTGATCCTGCCCTTTTGTCCGCCGGGGTTATACTTGATACTTGCCATAGTTTACTCCTTTGTGAAAACCATTATAGCACACTCTTTGAAAATTTACTACTGTTTTTTCTCAACTTTCCGCGTAAACGGGAATAATTATGATATTTCCGTCATAAACCATCTGTTCCTGCTCGAGCGCATAGCGGATCTTGTAGTTATTTTCCTCGGAAAGTTCGTCTGAATTGATAAACACATTCACATTGCCCGAATCGCTGCCGATGGCGACGACCGCATCGGAAAAGCCGAGCGACTTGATGATTGTCTCCAAAACGAGTTCATCCTCCATGATCTCCACCATCTTCTGCTTTTCCGAAACCGCCTCGCGGTACTCCGCGCTGTCCGACGCATAGGCTGCGATCACGCTGTCAAGCTGCAAAAACTCCTCGCTGCGCGTGGTGTTGCGCTCGGTGCGATAGGTCGTGAAGTAGTCGGCGGGCTGCTGTACGCCCGAACCGCTCACT
Organism: uncultured Clostridia bacterium; assembly: GCA_944363255.1. Taxonomy (GTDB): domain Bacteria; phylum Bacillota; class Clostridia; order Christensenellales; family Borkfalkiaceae; genus Gallimonas. The sequence continues at coordinate 4,309 of CALVTZ010000098.1, read as the reverse complement.
TGCGTGGAGCGCGTGCCCGCGAGCACGAAGTTGAAGATTGCCGTAACTGCAAGCAGCAGTACGAGCGTGGACATGAGCGCAATTTTCTTGGTGTTCGACATAGTTATCTCCTTCCATAATTTGATCGATTACTTCTGCGCAGGAAAGACGTAGACCGCCCCGCGCGCTACATTGAGGGCGCTCGCCGTCGCGTCGATGAGGCGCATTCGCGTTAAGATGGCGTCCTCGCCCGCGAATACGACGACCGCACTCACGGGCACGCCGTCCTCCTCGCTGATGAGCACGTTCGCCTCCTTCACCCCCTCGATGGAGGTGAGCACGGCGGCAAGCCGCGCCTCCCGCTCGGTGGGCGAATAGCTCGCCCCCTTCCCGCCGCTCTGCGCAAAGAACACGCTCTTCACGAGAATGAGCAGCAGGAGCGCCGCAACGAGGAGGAGCGCAATGCGCACCCGCTTATCCGCAACCAACTTTTTCAACCGCTCTCGCATGAGACCTGCACCGCACAGCCGTATTTTTCGGAGAGCGCCCTTTGGATGCTTTCCTGTATATCTATATGCTCGTCCGCGCCGTTTATTCCAAAATCGAGAATGCAGATCGTGACGGATCGCATCGAAAAAGCGTCCTCCGCCCTGCGATCGCACGTCACGCGCGCCGCAACGCCGTACTCTGCCTGAAGATAGGCGGAGATGTTGCGTTCATCGCCCGCCTCCATCATGGCGGCGCTCTTTGCAAGATACCCCTCGTCCCAGCCCAACTCGTTCGCCTCGAAGCCCCACTCCCCCCCGCCCGCAAGCCTGAGAAAGGGCGAGATCATGACGACGAGCACGACGAGCTTCATCATGGATTTGACGAATTTGCCCATCTTGCCGCTTGGCGCGACGATGGAGACGACGGCGGTAAGCAGAACGACACCCGCAATGGAGAGCACGTAGCCCGCGATCATACGATCACCCCCGAGGAGAGAATGAGCAGCATGAGCGTGACGAAATACAATAGTCCCACGCACAAGATCGCCGCCACGAAATAACCGCTGTCGCGCGCAAGGCGGCTGAACAGCGCGGGGATCTTTCCGCCGACGGGTTCGGTGACGGCGGCGCACAGGCGCAAAAAGAGCTGGAACGCCACGAACAACAGCACGGGGCGCAACACCGTTGCAAAGAGCAGAAAGACGGCGAACGAACCGAGCGCGTTCTTGATGAGTACGCTGCCCGCAAGCACGAGCTCCACGCTTCCCGAGAGAAAACCGCCCACGACGGGAACGGAGCCGGAGATGAGGTACTTTGCCGTGCGCAGCGAGATGCCGTCGTACTGCGCGGAGGTGATGCCCTGCACGGTGAGAAAGATGCCGAAGATGCCGAGCGTAAGCCCGACGAGCCACTTGCTCACGCTCTTAAAGAGTTCCCCCAACCGCTCCGTGCGCACATCCTTGGTGAGATCATCCAAAAAGACGAGCACGATGACGATGATGGCAATGGGCATGACGACGGCGGTGAACAGCTTGGAGATCGCCCCCGCAAGAAAGGTGACGGCGGGACGATAGACGGTCGCGGACACCGTTCCCCCGCTCGCCGCCATGAGTGTGAGCAGCATGGGATAGACGATCTCCATCTGCCGCTGCATACCGTTCACCGCAGAATATCCCGCCTTGAGTACGCCGAGCAGAACGGATAATATGACTGCGCCGACAGAAATATAGCCGACGAAGTGTATTATGTCTGTCATAGTACTATGTAAAAATTCACTTTTTGCGGAATTAAGCACGCCGCATAGCAGCGCGATCGCCAAAATCAGAGCAAAGGCGGGCAACATCACCCGCCCCTCTTCCAGCACGAGTGAAAAGACGGCTTCCCACAGCGAGCCATAGTCGAGCACCAGATCGCCCTTGATCATGGAGAGCAGTCGCTCCTTTACGCTCATGCCATCTGCAGTTTGCAAGCCGTCAAGGTATTCTTGTAACGCCTCGGTGTCGAGCGCAGCGAGCAGCTCCTCCACCCCCTCTTCCAGCTGCGCAAGCGCCTCATCCTCCATTCCGCCCGCGCGCACGGGCACGCGCAGCCCTGTAAAGAGCAATAAAAGCAGGAGCACAAAAATGGGAATGAGCACGCGCAGCGCGCGCGGTCTGCGCGCCCTGCCCCGTTCGCGCAATGTCAACAATAGTTTCGTCATCGCATCAGCCCCAGCAGATCTTGTATGAGCGCGAGCAGGCTCTCCAAAATGGGAATGGCGAGCACGAGCACCAATATCTTTCCGCAAAACACCAACTTGTCCGCAAGCGAATCCTGCCCGAAGTCGTGCAAGATGCCCGCGCTGAACTCCACCAAATAGCCGATTCCGATCATCTTGAGGATCGCCTTGATGAGCGCGGAGTGTATGCCCGTTGCGCTTGCGATCTCCTGAAAGATGGAGATACTGCCCGAAAACAATTCCAGCGCGATCAAAAGCAGTATGATGCTGCCCGCAATGGTCACGGCGAAGGCGAGTTCGGGCTTTGTACCCTTTAAGAGCAGCGCCGCAACTGCGGTGAGAAAGGCGATGCCGACGAGTTGAAAGACCGCCATGTCAGAACACCCCGAAGATGTCTTGTATCGTGGTGAAGAGTTCGCCGATCATGCTCACCGCAACGGTGAGCGCAATGACGAGCCCCACGATGGTGACGACGGTCGCCACGTCGTCCCGTTCGGATTTTTTTAAGATCTGGCAGACGATGGTCACGATAATGCCGATGGACGCCAGCTTGAAGATGATCGAAATATCCATTTACAAGATGAGGATAATGAAGGCGAGCCCGAAGAGCAGCCCCAATTTGAGATAGAGTTCGCTGCGCGAGCGTGCCTGCTTTTCGCCCTCCGCCCGCTTTGCGGCAAGGGGCGCAGCCTGTGCAGAGAAGAACTGCTTTTGCGAATACGCGTCTCCCCTGCCCAGCATCTGAAAGTAGTCGCCGCACTCCTTGCGCTCCTCCTTGGTGAGATAGGGATATTCGAGCAGCGCCGTTCTGTCTTGTGCGAACCGCGCGACCGTCTTTTGAAAGTCGCCCGTATATTCGTATTCGGCGAGAAAGTCTTTGAGCGGTTTGCGCGCGTAGTTGAGTTCGGTGAGGTAGCGCTCGTTGAACACGCTCAACTGCTCGAAGAACTGCTTGCGCGCCCGCCACTTCCCGCCCGCGAGATAGCCCAGCAGCACGCAGAACGCCACGATCAAAATACACACGACAACTTTAACCCACATCTCTCCCCCTCTCGTCGCAGATCCTGTCGATTTGCCCCAGCCCACGCAGGAACACATAGCGCGAAAAGTGCTTTTGCGGCACGTCCTCAAAGCGCACGAGATGCGCGGAGGCGAGCACGCATATCCCGCTGCGCACGGCGCGCGCCACCGCCTCATAATCTTCGGGAAGCAGCTCGTCCGTCACGATGACGTCGGGGCGCAGGGCGCGGATGCCGCTCGTGAATACGGTGAGTTTGTCCGCAAAGCGAACGACGTCGCTCGTCTCCCCCAGATCGCCCGCCGAAAGCTCCCCGCGCTCGTCGCTCACCAAAACGTTCGCACCCGTCCGCGCGCAGATGAGGCGGCTGAGATCGCGCAGCAGCGTCGTCTTTCCCTCCCCGGGCGGCGAGAGCAGAAGCAGGGAGCGCAGCTTTCCTTTGAGACAGCGGGCATAGATCTCCTCCGCACAGCCTTGAACGGCGTGCGGAATGCGAATGCAGAGCGAGGTGACGGCGTGAATGGAGAGTACCCCCGCCCCATCGTAAACGTAGCTGCCCGCAATGCCCAGCCGCTCGCCGTCCTGCCCCGTCACGAACCCCTTCCTGATCTGATTTTCCACCGAATAGACGGAATACCCGCTCGCCGCAAACAAGATCTCCTCCACTTCCTCGCGCGTGGGCACGATGGCTTCGCCCGCGCTCTGCACGATCCCCCCTTCCCCCAAACAGACGAACTCACCCCCATAGTTGACGCGCGTCGGCTTGTCCGCACGCAGGCGCAGCTCGTACACCGCTTCCTGCCGCAGACAGGCGAGCGCGTTCTTGATACGGGGCGGAAGATAGTCAAGCATCGTTATACTATATGGAAAAATTGCTTGGAATATGAAAAGTCCCTGCACGCGATCGTGCAGGGACTTGATGGATGCAGTTGTTTATTCGATGACGAAGATATTCACGCTGTTGTTCTTGAGCGTTGCCTTGAGCTCGTCACCCTCGATCGCAATGTCGCACTCCACGGGCTGAATGTGCATGGTCTTGCCCGCCTTCATGCCGATCTCGTTGATGGCGGTCTCGTCCTCGTGCCACAGCGTGGTCACGTGCGCCTT
>CALVTZ010000097.1 GCA_944363255.1 uncultured Clostridia bacterium | reverse complement strand
ATTCCTCATCCTCGAACATGGCGTAGTGCACGCACGCGCGCACAACGATATAGATGAATGCCTGGATGGTCTGCCAGGGCAGGTGCAGGCGCGGCTCAAGCTGCTTGGCGTACTCGGTATAGCGTTCGCGCACGCCCGCGAAAAACTTCTTGCCGTGTTCGCGGTAGGTGGGCGAGGTGTACACCTGGTACATGAAGCGGTACTTTGCGCCGTGTTCCTTTGCCGTCCAATAGGGGACTTCCTCCAAAAAGCGCTGCACGTCGTCAATGCTCTTGGGTGCCTTCTCCATGAACTCGTCCTCGACTTTCGCCATGCCGCGCGCCGTCGCCTGAATGACGATCTCGTCCTTGGTGGCAAAGTAGTGGAAGATATTTCCCGTACTCATTTTGCAGGCGTCCGTAAGCATCTTCGTGGACGTGCGCTCCAAACCGTTTTTGCAAAAACAATCGAAGCAAAGGTCAAGAATTTTCTCTCTGTCGAGCCCCGTCTTTTTCGCCATTCTGCGTTCCTCCGTATGTCGTCTCTTCCCGTTTGGGTTATAAGGCGGATAGGGTAATACGCACCTTACACTTGCATTATAGCATAAAACCGCACAAATAGCAAGCTATACACAGCGCTCTTGCGCAATTCGTGCCGCATATTCACAGGAAACATTCGCGTGGCGCACGCTTGAACGCTTGCGCGAATGCGCTGCAGAGGCGGGCGTGCCGTACCTTTCAAGTTTAGCGGGAATGCGCGGAGCAGGGCAATCAATTTCCAATGTGCAGGAAGGAGTAAGGCGACAAAAACTGACAGAAGTATACAGAGCGCGCGCAAATTCGCCACGCCAAAGCGTGCTACGATAGCCTCCCGAACCGCCGCATAGCCCGCGCGGGGATTACGCATACTGCCTTCGCACGCGTACATAAGGAGGAAAGGATATGCTTCAAAAGGTTGTCATCTGCGGGGTGGAGACGGCGGGGCTTCCCAAACTCTCCGCAAAGGAAAACGACGCGCTCATGCGCAGGCTGAAGGCGGGCGATATGGGTGCGCGCGAACAGTTCATCATCGGCAATATGCGCCTCGTGCTCTCCCTCGTCAAGCGCTTTTGGGCGAAGAGCGCGAATGCGGACGACGTGTTCCAGGCGGGGTGCGTGGGGCTCATCAAGGCGATCGACGGGTTCGACCTCACCTTCAACGTCAAGTTCTCCACCTACGCCGTGCCCATGATCCTGGGCGAGATCAAGCGCTTTTTGCGGGACGGGAACAGCCTGCGCGTCTCCCGTTCCATTCGCGACACCGCCTATCGCATCCTCAAGGTGCGGGAGGGCATCGAGGCGCGCGATGAGGAGGCGACCATTCAAAAGATCGCCGCCGAAATGCAGGTGCAGGAGCGGGAAGTCGTCTACGCGCTCGATGCCATCTCCGATCCCGTCTCGCTGTACGAGCCCGTGTACAACAAGTCGGGCGACACGTTAGAGCTCATGGACCAACTGTGTGACGAGACGCAGAGCGACGAGATCTGGACGGAGCGCGTTGCCCTGCGCGACGCCATCGCCCGCCTCACCGAGCGTGAGCAAAAGATCTTGCGCCTGCGCTACTTCGAGGGCAAGACGCAGACGGAGATCTCGCGGGAAGTGGGGATCTCGCAGGCGCAGGTCTCGCGGCTGGAAAAGAACGCCATCGGCACGCTCAAACAGGAGATCTCGTAGAGGAAATATTCCGCGCCGCGCTGCATACAATAGAGCGTGGAAACAAGTTACGGGGAACTCAAACGCAAGGAGACGGTAAACGTCTGCGACGGCAAGCGGCTGGGCAAGGTGTGCGACGTGGTGTTCACCTATCCGGAGGGCAAGGTGCTGGGCATCGTCGTACCCGGCGGGCGCGGCTTTCGCTTTGGCAAGAGCGATCTGTTTATCGAGCTCAAGCGTGTGACGAAGGTGGGGGTGGACGTCGTCTTTGTCGAGCTGCAATCGTCGCACAAGCCCAAGAAGGAGCGGGGCAGATGGGGCGTATGCGAGCCTGCACCGCCGCAGCAACCGCCTGCATACGGTGCGCGCAGAGATTACGGAGATTACGAATAATGCGTAAAAAAAGCCGTGTTGGAAGCGTCCAACGCGGCTTTTCTATGTATTTTAGGAAATTCGCATAGTACTATGTCATACATAATACAGGGATTTTACCCCTTGAAACAGTCGCAGGGCGCGCCGTTTGGCAAAAATCCCGTGTCCGAACACTTCGCGCAGGAATAGCGGGGAAGCAGGTCGGCTTCGGTGAGGTTCAGCCGTTTGAGGGCGGCGCTGCGCTTTGCGCGCTCCGCGTTCAGCGCCTCGCGCAGGGCGGGCAATTTTTCGGGGGTGAACACTTCCGCCTTGGCAAGGGCGATCTCGCCGCGCTTGATGGCGGCGTCCGCCTCCTTGAACTGCTCGTCGCGCAGGGCGGCATTCTTCGCCTGTTCTGCGCGCGCCTCCGCCTGTTGGCGCAGCACGGCGTAGTGGTGCTCGCGTGCGCTCTTGCAGTCGGCAGCCAGCGTGCGTTCCTGCTGCACGGGGGCGGGGGCGACTTTCTCGGGAATGGCAGTGGGGGTGAACGCGCCCGCGCGCTTCCATTCGGAGAGCAGTTTATTCATGTAGGGCAGGGGGGCGGAGGCGCCCGCGCTGCGCTTTGCGGCCTCCAGGATCATCGCATCGGAAAAGTTCCAGCCGCGCCAGGAGTTGATCATGTCGAGCGCCGCCTGCGTCTTTTTAATGACGCCGCACACGCTCTGGATGGATTGCAGCAGTTTGAGTTCCTTCTCCCGCGCCGCGCAGTACTCCTTCACGCCCGCGCCGTCCACGATGCCCTCGCCGTACAGCTTGTCGAGCATTCCGTCAAGTTCGGAAAATCCGTAGCCCAGCTTCATCGCAAGGGCGACAAGCTGGGTAAGGCTCTCGCTGGCGCGGCCGCGCACCCGGCACCTCTCGCCCTATTCCTCCGCATAGGGGCGGGGGTTTTGAATGCGCACGCCCAGCTTTCTTGCCACCGCGAATACGGCGGAGACGATCTCCTCCCGCCGCTCGAGGTACTCCACCGCGTCCGTCTCCGTGTGCACGTCCTTCTCGTGCAGCTCGGAAAGCAGCGCATCGAGCGTTGCAAGCGAGCCCTTCTTGAGCTTGGCGGCGCAGGCATACACCGCCTTCACCTCCATGCCCCAGCCCGTCCAGCGGGTGAGGTAGTCGTAGTCCTCCTCGCGCGGCTTCTTGTAGATGGACAGGAGCGAGAAGATCTTGCTCATCTCCCGCTCGTGTTCGTGGAAGTCGTTTAGCTCTGCTTCCACCTGTTCGTAGGTGTATTTGTGCTCCTTTACGAGCTTTGCCGCCTTGTTGAGGATGTGCGCGCAGGAGAGCTTGTCGCCGTCCTTCTTGGCGCAGTACTCGGAGATGAGCAAAAACGCCTGCGGCTGCATGGGGTTGTTCTCCAAAAATTCGAGGATGCGCTGCATCTCATACGGCTTGAAGTCTTTGCCCGCCTTTTGAAGCTGCTTGTACAGTTCGCGGTTGAACGCCGCGTACTTTTCGGGGCGAATGGGTTTGGGCTTGCCCACGGCGGAATTTACGGGCAGATATTCCACGAAGAGGGGCTCGCGCGATAAGATCTGCACCAGCCCGCATTCCTCCCAAAAGGTGAAGATCGCAAAGAACTTCTCCTTGGGGATGCGCAGCAGCGTCGCCGCGCTCGCAGCGTCAAAATCCTCCCTGCGCTCGCACAGGTACAGCCCGTAGAGATAGACGCGCACGGCGTCGCCGTCCGCCACGGGGAGATATTTTGTGATGAACTGATTTTCCACGCTCGTGAAGAGCGTCTCCGAACAGTCCTTGGAAAAGCTGCAAAACGCCATTTGATATCCTCATCTTCCGCTGTTGTAAATTTGGTGCAAGCGTTGTTATGCGCTTGCTTTTTTCGCGCAACGGTTGTATAATAAAGTATATCATACCTGCGCCTCAAAAGCAAACCCTTTTGCGGGAAAGTAAAAAAATTAGGGGCGCACGAATTGCATGAAGATCTTACACACTTCCGATTGGCATATCGGCAAACGGCTGATGGATCGCGAGCGCCTGCCCGAACAGGAGCAGATGCTCGATGAGATCGCCCAGATTTGCGAAAGAGAGGGGGTTGAACTCGTGCTCATTGCGGGCGACGTGTTCGACACCTACCTTCCCTCTGCAGAGGCGGAGGAACTCTTTTTCCGCGCCGTGAAAAAGATCGCCTCCACAAACCGTGCCGTCGTAGCCGTAAGCGGCAATCACGACGACGGCGTGCGGCTTGCAGCCTCCGCACCGCTTGCGGGGGAACAGGGGGTGTACCTCTTTGGAAATCGCCCTGCCGCCATTCCCGTGGGGGGCGAGCGCCCTGTGCGCGCCGTGAGAGCGGGCGAGCGGTACGTCGTCATTCGCAACGCGGCGGGGGAAGAGGTGTATATCAACGCGCTGCCCTATCCCAACGAGGCGCGCTTCAAGGAGGACAAGACGGAGGAGAGCTTTCCCGAAAAGATCTCCCGTTGGATGCAGATGGGGGAAGCGGTCTACGACGGCGCGCAGTTCCACATTCTGCTCACGCACCTCTTTGTCGCGGGCGGCAAGACGAGCGAGAGCGAGCGCGACATCGACCTCGGCGGGGCGCGCGCCGTGCCCCAATACTGTCTGCCCAAGGAGGGCTATATCGCCCTCGGACACCTGCACAAGCCGCAGAAGGTGGCGGAAAACGCCCGTTACAGCGGTTCGCCGCTCGCCTATTCCTTTGACGAGGCGAATACGAACAAGGGGGTGTTCCTGCTCGAAACAAAGGGGAAGGAGTACACCTTGCGCGAGATCCCGCTGCACGCGGGGCGCAGGCTCGTTCGGCTGGAATGCAACGGCGCTGCCGCCGCGCTCGAACTGCTGCGCGGACGGGAGAACGAATTTGTAGAACTCACCATCAATCTTACCGCGCCGCTCACCTCTGCGGAGACGCAGGCGCTGCGCGAGGCGTGCGAAGGGCTCGTCTCCCTCATCACCCGCGTGCAAACGGAGGAACACGCCGCCATCGTGCGCCGCAGTGCGCTTTCGGACGCGGAGATGTTCACGGAATATTATCGCGCACAGTTTATGGAAGAGCCCGCAGAGGAACTGCTCACCGCATTTTTAAGGCTCGTATCGGAGGAAGCATGAAACCGCGCTATCTCGAACTTTGCGGGATCAATTCCTTCTCGGAACCCGCCGTCATCTACTTCGATCAACTGCTCGAATACGGGCTGTTCGGCATCTTCGGCGACACGGGCAGCGGCAAGAGCACGGTGCTCGACTGCATCGGCTTTGCGCTGTACGGCGACATTGCGCGCTCGCGTTCGGGCAGCATTGCAGACGTCATCCACTATAAGGCGGACAA
>CALVTZ010000096.1 GCA_944363255.1 uncultured Clostridia bacterium | reverse complement strand
AAGGGCAGAAACGATTTGTACTGCGCCGTCTGCGCAGCGGACGGAGGGGAGGGAGCGGACGGGGCGGCGCGCGCGGCACTCGCCCTGCTGCCCGAACGGGGCGGCGGACTCTCCGCCCTCATGCGCGATTTTGGACTATTGGAAGAATTATGACAAGAGAAGAACTGCTTACAACGTGCGGCGCCTTCCTGCTCGATCTGGACGGCACCGTGTATCTGAGTGAAAAACCCATCGGCAATATGCTGCAAACGCTCGAGCGACTGCGCAAAATGGGCAAGCGCATCGCCTTCGTCACGAACGCCTCGCTGCATTCGGACGAGGTGTACCGCGCCCGCCTCAAGGAGATCGGCGTCTTTCGGGAGGGGGACTTCCTCTACACCTCGGGCACTGCGGCGCTCTCTCTGTTGCGCGAGCGGTACGCGGGCAAGCGGGTGTGTATGCTCGCCGTGGACGAGATGAAGGAGAACTTCCGCCGCGCGGGGGTGAACGTGGTGGAGGAGGGCGCGGAAGTGTGTCTGCTCGCCTACGACACGAGCGCGACCTTTGCCAAGCTCAAACAGTTCAACGAGTGCTTGCAGCAGGGGGCGGTGTATCTTGCGACGCACGCAGATCTCGTCTGCCCCACGGCAACGCTGCCCCAGCCGGATGCGGGCGCGTTCATCGCCCTCTTCAAGGCTGCCTCGGGGCGGGAGCCGGACGTGGTGTGCGGCAAGCCCGGGGCGGTCATCGCCCGCCTCGCCGCGCGCGATATGCAGCTTGCCCCGCACGAGATGTGCATGGTGGGCGACAGGCTGTACACGGACATCCGCTTCGGCAACGAAAACGGGATGCGCTCCCTCCTCGTGCTCACGGGGGAGGCGCGGCGGGACAATTTGCACGACCATCCCGATCGCCCCGACCTCATTCTGCCCACCTTCAACGACTTGCTCGCATGAGCTTTTTTTACAAAACCGTTTGAATCTGCCCACTTTTGTGGTACAATAGAAGAAAGGCTCCGTCTAAGGCGGAGCGCGGAGGAAATTATGCAGGAAGTAAAGGTTGTCACCCCTGCGCCCGCACTCAAGATCGCGCTCTCGGGCGAGATCGACGCGGGCAACGCAGATTCGTTCTACGAGGCGTTCTCGGCGGCGTACACGATGCCCTCGAACGTGGAGTTTGAGTGTTCCGACCTTGCATTTATCGATTCGACGACGCTTGGCACCTTCGTCAAGATCTTGAAGAAAGTCAAGACGGACGGCTGCACGATGAAGCTCACGGGGCTCATTCCCCGCCTGAAAAAGCTGTTCGTCATCTGTGCGCTCGACAGCATCATGGAGATCGACTAATGGAACTCTTATCGATGAAAGTATGCCTTTCGGGTGAAATGATGACGACGGTGCGCCTTGCCACGGGCGGCGTTTGCTCGTGCGCGGGGCTGGACCTCGACGCGAGCGAGGACTGCAAGCTGTGCGTGACGGAGAGCATTCTCCTGCTGCGCAACAGCGGTTATCGCATGGTGTGTATCACCTTTGAAGAGGGCGAGGACATGGCGGTGCGCGTAACGGGCTGCGAGCTTGGACGGCCTGCGGAGAAGGCGGGGGAGGACGAGATCTCCTTTGCGCTGTTGGAGGCGCTCGCCGAGGATGTGACGACGGAAAAGGAGGGCGATCGCCTCTCGGCGGTCGGATTCCGCTTTAAGCATGGACGATAAAGAACTGTTTGCGCGGTACAAGGAGACGGGCGATCCCGCCATTCGCAACGCGATCGTGGAGAAGTATCTCTACATTGCCTCCTTGCTCGCCAAAAAATTTGTGGGGCGCGGGGTGGAGTACGACGATCTGTTTCAGGTCGCCGCGCTTGCGCTTATCAAGGGGGTGGAGCGCTTTGACGAGAGCAAGGGGCTGCAATTTTCCACCTTCATCACGCCCACCATCACGGGAGAGATCAAGAACTACTTCCGCGATCATTCCCGCCTTGTGCACCTTCCGCGCAAGGTGAGCGAACTGCGCGCCGCCATCAAGAAGGAGACGGAGCTGCTGCTTGCGGAGACGGGCAAAAAGCCCACCGCAAAGGAGCTTGCTTCCCGCCTTGGCGTGAGCGAGGAAGACGTGGTGCGCGCGGCGGAAGCGGGCGGCGTCGTCTCCCTCGACCGCCCCGTGGACAGCGAAGAGGGCATGAGCTTTTACGACGTCATCCCCGCAGAGGACGACGCGTTCGAGCAGTTTGAAAACCGCGACGCCGTGCGCGCCTCCCTGCAGGCGCTCAGCGAGACGGAGCGCAAGCTCGTTGCCTGCCGCTTCGAGGAGGAGCTTTCGCAGGCGGAGACGGCAAAGCGCATGGGCGTTTCGCAGATGTACGTCTCGCGCATGGAGCGCAAGATATTGGAAAAACTGCGGGAAAATTTCAAAAAGAGTACTGTGCAATGATGAGCTTTGAGATAGACAACTTCACAGCCATCAAGGAGGCGCTGGAGAAGATGTGCCTGCATCTTCTCGATTGCAGCGTGCCCGAAGAGCGCGTGTTCGACAGCAAGGTGGTGGCAAGCGAACTGCTCTCCAACGCCCTCAAACACGGCGGCGGCAGGGCGCGCTTTTGCGCCGAGCTCACCGAGGAGGGGGTGCTCATCAGCGTGAAGAGCGCCAACTACTTCTGCCCGCCGCAGGCAAGCACCTGCTCTTCGCCGAGCGCGGAGGGGGGAAGGGGGCTCTTCCTCGTGGACGCAATGGGCACGCGCCGCTTCAGCGAGGAAAAGGGCATCACCGTCATCATTCGCCTGCACTGAACTGAAAGTCGCATAAAAAAACAGCGCGCTGTTTCAGCCGCTGTTTTTCTTTTTGCAAAAGAAAACGGCGAAGCAGGGCGCTTCGCCGTCTGTTGTTGAAGGGTTGCCGTCAACGAAGCTGCGTCACGTACACGTAGAGCTTGTCGAGCAGGTCGCGGGAGATGTCCTTGCGGAATCTGCCAAGGAAGATGAATACCTTGCGGAAGAACTCCGTATTGTCGCCGCCGATGACGTAGGCGGGCAGGTAGCTGTGCGTGCCGTACTTGTTGGAGATGAACAGATCCCCGAACTCGTTCTTCTCCTCGCCCGTGAGGGTGTTGAGGAAGGGATCGTAGGTGTACAGCGAGGAATATACGGTCGCGGGCTGTGCCGTGCGGGAGACCGCCGCGGGCGCGTACGAATAGTTGCGGTAGCTGTCCTCGGGCTGCGTCGTGGGTTCCTGCGGTGCCTCGCCGCGCGCAAGCGCCTCCATGTAGCGCTCAAATTCCGACTTGGTCTCAACGGGCGCTGCCGCCGCCACAACGGGCGTAACGGGCGTTGCGGGCGCTACGGGCACGGGTTCGGGCTGAACGGGTGCGGGCGCGGGCTCTGCCGCGGGCACGGGTTCGGGCTCGGACTGCTCGGGCATGAGCGTGGGCTCGGGCTGCGGGAGCACGGCGGGCGCAACTGCCTTGGGCACCGCCTTCCTCATGTTCTTGCCAATGGCGAATGCCGCAATGGAGATGAGCAGCGCGAGGAAGGAGAGCACGAACATACTGATGGCGGGTGCGTGCGAGATGACCGCGGGGCTCCACTTGTTTGCGTTGGAGATGGCAACGATGAGCAGGGTAACGGAGATCATCTGCAGGGTGAAGCGCGCCACGTCTGCGCCGTGCTTCTTTGCAAACAGCCCCGTGACGGAGCAGAAGAAGTTGACCGCGAAGATGACGACGACGATCACCGACATGATGGCGCAGAAGAGGTCGTTCCCCTTGGTTGAGATCTGCTCGAATGCGCTCAGTCCAAAGACCGCCGTAAGTTTGCCCGGCCAGAAGAAGAGGATGATGGTGGCGAAGGAGGCAAGGGTGATGAGCAGGTTCAAAAGCCCGCGCTCCTTGCATTCAACGAGCGCCGCCACACACAGCGTGATAAAGCTCACGCCCGCGGGAATGAGCAGGGCAAAGTCCGTCGTGTCCATGGAGTAGCTCAACGCTATATTGGAGAAGGCGATGAGCACATACAGGAAGAACGCGCCGTATGCCGAAAAGACGATGGAGGCGGAGGACTTCATGCACTGCTTGGCGGACTCGGCCTTTACAAGTGCCACGATCATGAGAATGATGGAGGCGATCGCCGCTCCAAGGATGAGGAAGTCAAGCCAATAGACAAAGAAGTACGTGACGTATGCGGTCGCTCCGGAGAGGCTCTTGAAGTTGTCAACCATCATTTTGAGATCGTTGATGATGGAGCCAAGCAGAGAGTAGTCGAACGTGCTTGTGCCATCCGAGAACGGATGCTTCAGGAAGGAGAGCGCATTTACGGTGCCCGCCATGCCCAGGAACAGTCCGCCCAGCGCGAAGAGGCACACGAGCACGGCGCCCACGCGCCAGCCCGCCGCACTTTGCTTCTTGGCAGGTGTATTGGTGTTGGCTTGATAAAAATCAGTCTGAACCATATCGTATATTCTCCCGGGACAATGCGGCGGTCGCGCCATTCGTCCCATTCTGTCCTCTCATTATAGCATAGGATGGCGTGGAGTGTCAATACCATGTACGGAAAAAATTGCTTGTGCGGCAACATTTCCGCGTCCGCAGATGCGCTGCGAGGGGGGTATGTCTGCGTTTTTTTGAAAAATGGCGGGCATGGGCGGCGGGCGGACGGGCGCGAAGTCGGGCATGGGTGGGGGAAAGATAAAAAACCCCTTGTATTTTTTGTGCAAATATGCTATACTTTGAGCATAAGAGAAGCGCTTGACGCTTGCTCGCACGAAGGAGGCGGGGGATGGCGACGGATGAGCTGGAAGGAATGCTTGCGGGCATTGCACAAAAGACGGGCGTGCGCGTTCTGCTCGCGCCCAAAGAGGGCGCGCTTGCCTTTTCGCTGGAGTGGCGGGGCAGCACGCGGGAGGTGTATCTGGAGGGCGGCGGCGACGAACGGCTCGTCGCGCTCGTGCGCTGTCTTGTCGCGGAGTCGGAGGGGAGCACGCTTCCCACCAAGGGGGAGGCGCTGCGCATGATCTTGTTGGGGGAAGGGGGCAGCCTGAATGCCGCGCGCTTCCTCACCCGCTTTGACTTTGCAGACGGCGCGTGCTATGCGGTGGATATCATTCCCGAGCGCAGAACGGAGGAGGTCACTTCCCACGTGGAGCGCTGCCTTGAGGGGACGCGCGACATGGCGGTGCGCATGGACGCAAAGCGCGTTGCCGCCGTCATCTTCTCGGAGGAGGCGCCCCTTGAATTTGCGCGCGTGCTCGCCCTCTCTTTGTATGAGGAGCTGGGCGTGAAGGCGAGCGTGGGCGTGGGGAACGTGGTGCATTCCTTTGCGGAGATCGCCCTCTCCTACGAACAGGCGCAGACGGCGGTGCGCATGAGCGCGCTCTTCCACTCCAAGGGGGAGGTGCACGCCTACCGCGAATACCTGCTCGTCCGCCTGTTGGAGGACGTGCCGCAGAGCCGCCTCAAGGAGTACTACGCGCAGTTTGGCATTGCGGGCACGGAGGGGGTGTTCGGCGATGCGGATATGCTGGAGACGGCGGAGGCGTTCCTCGAAAACAGCCTGAGCGTGGCGGAGACGAGCCGCAGTCTGTATATGCACCGCAATACACTCATGTATCGTCTTGATAAGATCGCGCGGGAGACGGGGCTGGACATCCGCTCCTTTTCGGACGCAGTCACCTTCC
>CALVTZ010000095.1 GCA_944363255.1 uncultured Clostridia bacterium | reverse complement strand
CGTGGGGCGGCGTCTGAATGGTGGAGATGTCGCGAATGCCCGAAAGCGAGAGGTGCAGCGTGCGGGGAATGGGCGTCGCCGTCATGGTGAGGCAGTCCACGTCCCGCTTGTAATTTTTGATCTTTTCCTTGTGCTCCACGCCGAAGCGCTGTTCCTCGTCGATGATGAGCAGCCCCAGATCGCGGAACTTCACGTCCTTGGAGAGCAGGCGGTGCGTGCCCACTACGAGATCGATCTTGCCCGCCGAAAGCCCTTCCAGAATTTCCGCCTGTTCCTTCTCCGTGCGGAAGCGGTTGAGGGAGGCGATGCGCACCCCGAAGGGCGCCATGCGCTCCTTTGCCGTTTGAAAGTGCTGTTCGGAGAGCACGGTGCTGGGGCACATGAGCGCTGCCTGCCGCCCCGCGAGCACGCACAGATAGGCGGCGCGGAGGGCGACTTCCGTCTTGCCGAAGCCCACGTCCCCCACGAGCAGGCGATCCATCACCTTCTCCGAGCACATATCCGCGCGGATCTCCTCAAAGGAGGCGAGCTGATCGGGCGTCTCCTCGTGCGGGAAGGCGGCTGCGAACTCGTCCAGCTCCTCGCGGTAGTCTGGGAACACGTACCCCTTCTGCTCCTTGCGCTCGGCGTACAGCGCCCTGAGGTCGAACGCCATCTTTTTGAGGGAGGCACGCACGCGCGCCTTCACCCGCTCGAACTCCCCGCCGCCGATCTTGGAGAGGGAGGGGCTGTCCCCGCCCATGTACTTGCTGAGCACGTCCATCTGCTCGACGGGCACGTACAGCGCGTCGCCGTCGCGGTATTCGAGGGCGACGTACTCCTTTACCCCGTCCGTCGTCTCGATCTTCTTGGCGCCCACGATCTTGCCCACGCCGTACGTCTCGTGCACGGCGTAGTCCCCCACCTCGGGCGCGACGAAGAGATCCCCCCTGCGTTTTTTGATGCGGCGGGCGGAGGGCGCCTTGGTGAAGAGGTCGCTCGTGCCCACGACGACGAGCTTGCAATCGTGCAGCAGGAAGCCGTGTTCGAGCGTGTCCGCCGTGAGCGCGATGCCCTTGAAGTTGTTGAGGGAGGCGGGCATCCTTCCCGTGGAAAATCCCCCCTCGTACAATTCCTCTGCAAGTTTGCCCGCGCGCTCCTCGCTGCCGCACCAGATGAGCGTGCGATAGCCCGTCTTGTTCCAGGCGCGCAGATCGTTCATGAGATCGGGCAGGGAATTGAGATAGCGCCGCGCGGGAGGGGGCGAAAAGCTGTACGAGCGCATGGGCTTGAAGTAGACGGGATCGGCAAGAAAGGCAGAGAGCGCAATGGCGTGCCGCCCTTCCAGCGTGAACGCCTCCTGCGGCAGATACTGCGCCGCCGAAAAGCGCATACACTCCCC
The DNA here is from genome assembly GCA_944363255.1 of uncultured Clostridia bacterium. Classification (GTDB taxonomy): domain Bacteria; phylum Bacillota; class Clostridia; order Christensenellales; family Borkfalkiaceae; genus Gallimonas. Next base: position 4,267 of record CALVTZ010000095.1, on the reverse strand, counting down.
GCCCGCGCACAGCTCCTGCACGCGCTGGGCGTGTTCACCGTACAAGCCCTGCAATTTGTCGTGGATCGCCTTGCTCTCGTCCAAAACAAAGAGCGCGTCCTGCGCAAGGTCAAAGAAACTGCCCGCATTCACGGTGAGGGGCAGGATATAGTCGGAGAGGAAGCCCGTCCCCTCCAGCTCTGCCGCGATGCTCTTGCGGCGGGTGTACGCCGCCGAATTTGCAGACTTCCTGCACTCCTCGTCGAGCACGGCGCGAATGCGCTCCTCCTCCCCCTTCTGCAAAAAGACGTCCGTCGCGGGACAGATCTCCAATGCGGAGAGCAGGGGCAGCCGCTCGCCCGTTACCTCGTCATACGGCTTGATGCTCTCCACCTCGTCGCCGAAGAAATCGACGCGCACAGGGTGTTCGCAGTTGACGGGATAGATGTCGAGAATGTCGCCGCGCACGGCGAATGCGCCCTTTCCGTCCACCGTCTGCCCACGCGTGTAGCCCGCCTGCACGAGCGCGGAGACGAGCGCCTGCATATTCTCCTCCCGCCCAGCTTCCAGCGTAAAGACGGGCAGGCGGCAGGGCACGAGCTGCACGAGCGCTTCCACGTCGGTAACGAGCACGTCCGCCCCCCGTTCCCACTCATACAGGGCGGTGATGCGGCGATAGAGCGCGTCCTTGGAGAGGGCGCGGCGGTACAGCAGCACCTCGTCCTTGGCGGGCAGCAGCACGCACCGCTTGCCGGAGAGTGCGCGAATGCTCTCATACGCCCGCTTTGCGGTGAGCGCGTCCGCCGCAATGTACACGGTGCGCCGCGCGGGAAGGGAGGCGATGAGATACTTGATGGGATCGGTGAGCCCGAACGCACAAACGGGCAGTCCGTTTTGCACGTCCCGCCCTAAAAGGGAATAGTCCCCGAGTAAGTTGTCAAAGGTGAAAAAGCTCATCCGTTATACTTGCCCATGACGATCTCCATGCGCTCGCCGCGGGCGAGTGCGACCGCCGCCTCTGCCGCCCGTTGGGTGGCGGAAGCGAAGAGCTCGTAGTCCTCCTTGCGGATGTCTGACAGCACATAGTTGATGATGGGAATGTTGCATTCGGGATCGCGAATGCCCATGCGGATGCGGGCAAATTGCGAATAGCCCAGCTCTGCAAGAATGGAGCGCATCCCGTTGTGCGTGCCCGCGCTCCCCTCCGGGCGAATGCGAACGTGCCCCTTGGGAAGGTCGTAGTCGTCGTAGAGCACGACCATGTTCTCGGGCGCGATCTTGTACTTGTTCACGAGCTGCTTCACCGCCCTGCCCGAGGCGTTCATGTACGTTGTGGGGCGGGCAACGATCACCTTTTCGCCCCCGACGAATCCCTCTGCAATGCTCGCCTCGCACTCCTTCTTTTTGAACTTGACGCCGAGCAGCGCGGCGCAGTCGCCCGCCGCCACGAAGCCGAGGTTGTGAAAGGTCTTTGCGTATTTTTCTTCGGGATTGCCAAGCCCTACGATGAGGAACATCTCCCCTCCTTTTGCGCGCGTGCGCAGATATGAAAAACCGCCGCGTCTGCGGCGGCATACCAAAGCTGTGTTTTTCAGTCGTAGATCTTGCTCATCGGCTTGTCGAGGTAGACGTTCTCGATCGCCGCAGCAAAGATGTCTGCCGTCGTTAAGATCTTCATCTTGGGAAGCAACTTCTCCTCGGGCAGGCGAATGGTGTCGAGCATGACGAGCTCGGAGATGGGCGACTTTTCCAGCCGCTCGATGGCGGGGCCGGAGAGCACCGCGTGCGTGCAGCAGGCGTGGATCTCGGTCGCACCCTTGTCAACGAGCGCCTGCGCGCCCTGGCAGATGGTGCCCGCCGTGTCGATCATGTCGTCGACGAGAAGGCACTTCTTGCCCTCCACGTTGCCGATGATGTTCATGACTTCCATCACGTTCGCCTTGGGACGGCGCTTGTCGATGATCGCCATGGGACAGTTGAGGCGCTCCGCCACCTTTCTCGCGCGGTTGACGCTGCCGATGTCGGGCGAGACGACGATGAAGTCCTCGTCCATGCGGTCGGCAAAGTAGTTGTACAGCGTGGGGCCGCCCAAAAGGTTATCGAGCGGAATGTTGAAAAAGCCCTGGATCTGCGCGGCGTGAAGGTCCATGGTGAGGACGCGGTCTGCCCCCGCGGAGGTGAGCAGATCGGCAACGAGCTTTGCCGTGATGGGATCGCGCGAACGCGCCTTACGATCCTGGCGGGCATACCCGAAGTAGGGAATGACCGCGGTGATCCTGCCCGCCGACGCGCGCTTTGCCGCGTCGATCATGATGAGCAGCTCCATGAGGTTGTCGTTCACGGGCGTGGACGTGGATTGAATGATGAAGAGGTCGCGTCCGCGCACCGTCTCGCCGATGTGAACGCTCGTCTCCCCGTCTGAAAACTTGGATACTTCCACCTCGCCCAGCGTGGTGTTCAGCTTTGCCGCGATCGCCCGTGCGAGCGGAAGGTTGGAGTTCCCTGCAAACAGTTTGATTTCGTTACCGTGTGTGATCATGCCTTCGGATGCCTCTCCTTTTTTTGTCGTGCGTGCTTTTTCATTGTAGTCACTTTTTCCCGTTTCGTCAACCGTTTCGGGCAACTTTCAGTAAAAATAATTTGCGCCCCGTCCGCACGCCCGCGCAGACCACACAAGAGCAAAGCGCCCCGCCGCAAACGGACGGAGCGCCTTACTCATTTCCCCGATATGAAAGACAGAGGTCTTATCAGCCCTTGACGTTGATGCGCAGGATGGCAAGCCCGTAGGGTTTGATCTCATAGCCCATCGAATTGCCCGTGAAGCCCGCCGTGAAGGAGGTGGGAACGATCTCATCGGGGTTTTGCAGCGTGTTCTTGACGGCGCGGTCGCCCGACTTGCTGTAAAGCTCGATGACTTCGGCATAGCCCGACGCCGTCGCGCCCGAGACGTTCACGTTGAACTTGATGCTCCCCCCGCTCACGTTGACCACTTTGAAGATGAGCGTGCCGTCCTCCATCATGCTTGCGACGTAGTGCAGCTTATCCACGATGTGTTCCCCCACGACCGGCGCCTGCGTATCGGCGGGCAGCGCGAAGGTGGGCTCGAAGGAGTCTGCATACGCGACTTCGAGATTGCCCCACGCGGGCGAGAGTATATGATCGCCCTGATTGTGCATGAACAGCTGCTGCACGTAGTAGTTCGCCGTGCGCACGATCTGCGTGTTCGTGTAGTACATCATGTCCGTCTTCCACTGGTTGACGGCGTCGTTGACGGAGCCGAACATGGGCGCGTAGGCGGCAAGTTTCACCACATCGCCGTTGCGCTCGAAGCCCGTCATCATGGCAGCTTCCGCAAGCGCGGTGATGAGCTCGTTCTGATGGTAGGAGCCAAAGCCCGCAACGCGACCTCCGTCGTTTGCGGAGTATTCGCCCACGAATACTTCGTAGTACTGCTGCTCGTCGTCGATCTCGCGCAGGTAGCTGTCGTACAGGTGCGTGTTCTCGATGAGCTCGGTATAGTTCACATAGTAGTGCTGATCGTGCACGCCGTAATCGGATACCGCGGCGATCTTGCCGTCCCCCCAATAGTTTCTCGCCGCGACTTGTGCCGTGCCGAATTTCTTGCTCTCGGGGTTCTCGCAGTTTTCCAGGAACATCCCGTTGCCCACGATGGGCTTGACGGAACGCACCAGCTCGTTCTCTTCCGCCGCAAAGTCAACGAGGAATTTCTCGTAGCAATCGTTGTAGTAGATGGAGCCGAACTGCTCGTTGCCGATGCCGAGGTAGTCCATCTTGAAGGGTGCGGGATGGCCGAGGTTGGTGCGGATGCGCGCCCACTTCGCCTCGACGGGATCGGAGGAGTCTACGCTGCCCTTTGCAAAGTAGATGAGATCCTTTGCGTCCTGAATGAAGTCTGCAACGCCCTTTCCGTGGCGGCCTTGGAGCAGGTGCGGGTCGCTCGCCGCGCCGCCCTGACAGCTGTAACCGCAGTTGACGACGGGAACGGCGCTCGCGCCCACGCTCTCGCACAGCAGGAAGTATTCATAGAAGCCGATGGCGTAGTCGAGATCGTAGTATTGGCTGTTGCCGCCCCACAGGTTGGGGTTGGGCGTGCGGGTGATCTGCTCGCCGTAGGTTGCCGCGCCGTCCTTGGTCGTGCCGTCCGTATTTACCTTATAGGTGAGTGCGGGAACGTCGTCGTCCCCCGCGTTCGTGCCCGTCTTTACCGCGCCGATGGAGTTCTTCCAGTCGAAGGCGCAGTCCTCGCCCCACGCGCCGTTGCCCTCTG
>CALVTZ010000094.1 GCA_944363255.1 uncultured Clostridia bacterium | reverse complement strand
GAGAACGTCTCCATCACGCGCGACGTCTCGGGCGAGGGCGTGCAGCAGGCGCTGCTCAAGATCATCGAATCGACGGTGGCAAACGTCCCGCCGCAGGGGGGCAGAAAGCACCCGCAGCAGGACTGTATGCGCATCGATACCACGAATATCCTCTTCATCTGCGGGGGCGCGTTCGTGGGGCTGGACAAGATCGTGGGCGCAAGAAAGGACGACTCCGGGCTGGGCTTCGGCGGCAAGGTGCGCCTCGGCGAGAACGAGGTGGACTACACCCTGCTCGACGACGTGAAGCCGCAGGATCTCACCAAGTTCGGGCTCATTCCCGAATTTGTGGGGCGCGTGCCCATCGTCGTATCCCTGCAGGCGCTGGATGAGGACGCGCTCGTCAACATTCTCACCAAGCCGAGAAACGCCATCATCAAGCAGTATCAAAAGCTCGTCGGGCTGGACGGCGTCAAGCTCACGGTGGAAGAGGGGGCTGTGCGCGAGATCGCAAACACCGCCATTCGCTTAAAGACGGGCGCAAGAGGACTGCGCACCATCATCGAAGGGCTGATGACGGACGTCATGTACGACATTCCCTCCCAGCAGAACGTGGAGGAAGTCATCATCACGCGCGAGTGCGTGGAAAAGGGCGCAAAACCCAAGCTCATCTATAAAAAGACGGCGTAACGTGACTGTAACGCCCCCGCGCACCCGCGCGGGGGTTTTTCTTTTGTGCGGGGAAGGGACGCGGCGGTGTGTTATTCTATGGCGGGGCTTTTCGCATTGAGGCGCGCTGCTTTATGGGGCGCGGCGGGGAAAGGGGAGGGCGGTTCCTTTGGGCGGCGGGGCTTGGTATTCCCCGCGCGAGAGGGCGTTCTCTTCAATGGGGGTGCGCTTCCTGCGTTGAGGTGCTTCTTGCTATGGGGGCGCCTTTCCTGTATCAAGCGCTTTTGTGCACTAATGATGAAAAAGGGGGAGAATATTCCCCCTGTTTCGTATATTCTGCACAAAAGAAAAAAATAACTTTGGGCACTTTACCACTTGCTTTTTTCCGCGGTTTGGGGTAAAATGAGTAAGACCAATAAAAATTATGATTTGGAGGAAAGGTTCATGTCCGGTCTGCTTTTGAAGAACATCAACAAAGTGTACCCCGGCGGAAACCAGGCAGTGTTCAACTTCTGCCTTGACATCCGCGACAAGGAGTTCATCGTTTTCGTCGGCCCTTCGGGTTGCGGCAAGTCCACGACGCTGCGCATGATCGCAGGTCTTGAGGAGATCTCCTCGGGCGAGCTGTACATCGACGGCAAGCTGGTAAACGACGTCGTTCCCAAGGACAGAGATATTGCAATGGTTTTCCAGAACTACGCACTCTATCCCCACATGTCCGTTTACGACAACATGGCATTCGGTCTCAAGCTGAGAAAGGTGCCCAAGGAAGTCATCGACGAGAAGGTCAAGGCTGCCGCAGAGATCCTCGGCATCACCGACTATCTCTCCCGTAAGCCCAAGGCGCTCTCCGGTGGTCAGCGTCAGCGCGTTGCGCTCGGCAGAACCATCGTGCGCGAGCCCAAGGTATTCCTTCTGGACGAGCCTCTTTCCAACCTCGACGCAAAGCTGCGCGCACAGATGAGAACGGAGATCTCCAAGCTGCACGTTCGCCTTGCCACCACCTTCATCTACGTCACGCACGACCAGATCGAGGCTATGACGATGGGTACGCGTATCGTCGTCATGAAGGACGGCTTCATGCAGCAGGTGGATACCCCTCAAAACCTGTATGACTATCCCATCAACCTCTTCGTTGCAGGCTTCATCGGCACGCCTCAGATGAACTTCTTCAAGAACTCCACCATCACGGAGGAGAAGGGGAAGGTGTATGTCAACTTCATCGGCGGCAACCGCATCCTGCTTCCCAGAACGATGGTCGCCAAGATCAAGAACTTCGAGGACTACGTGAATACCGAAAAGCCCGTTACCCTCGGCGTTCGTCCCGAAGATATCCACGAGGATCAGGCATTCATCTCCACCTCGCCCGACACCGTCGTCAAGGCGCGTATCGACGTCATCGAGAAGCTGGGTGCCGAAACGCAGATCTACTGCGACCTCGACTACGAAAGCGACAAGAACACCATCGTTGACAACGCTTCGCAGATGATCGCAAGGATCTCCTCGCGTGCGACCGTCAACCTCGGCGAGATCGTGGAGCTTGCCTTCGACGCAAAGCACATCCACCTCTTCGACGGCGTTACGGAAGCCACCATGCTGGAGCGCGACGAGCACTACGACGTCATTCCCGAGAATGCTGAGGGCGCGGCGTTCGTACCTCCCACACCTCAGGAGATGAAGGCGCAGATCGACGCTGCCCGCGTCATCACCAAGGAGATGAAGAAGCAGATGAAGCGCGACGCCAAGCTGGAAAAGAAGAAGGCTGCCGCCGCCGCTGCAGAAGCTCCCGTGGAGGAGGCTCCCGTGGAGGAAGCTCCCGCAGAGGAAGAGAAAGAGGACAAGGAATAATCCCTTCAAAAGATGAGAGCGCTTGCTTGAGAGCAGGCGCTCTTTTTTTGAGGAAGGGGCGGGCGCCTTCGTTTGGCGGGGCGAAACGGTTGACAAACCGCGCAAAAAGGGGTAAGATAAATTGAAATTTTGCAAGGAGGACGTGTTCATGTGGTATGAAGTCATTTTAGACGCGCTTAAGGATACGGCGATCCTCTTTCCCTTCCTCTTTTTGATGTACCTGCTCATCGAGGTGCTGGAGCACAACACCCGCGTGGGCAAGCCCAACCGCGCGCTCTCGGGCAAGTGCGCGCCCCTCATCGGCGCAGCCACGGGGCTGGTGCCCATGTGCGGCTTCTCTGTGATGGCGGCAAAGCTGTATCGCCACCGCCACCTCACGCTGGGCACGCTGCTCGCCGTATTCATCACGACGAGCGACGAGGCATTCCTCGTGCTGCTCACCACCCCCGCAACGGGCTTCGGGTGGGGGGATATGGCGCTCTCCGTGCTCGCCATGGCGGGCATCAAGCTGTTTTTGGGCATCGCCGTGGGGTATGCGGTGGACGCATACTGCGCAAGAAAGGGCGCGCCCGCGCTTGTCGCGCTCCCGCACGACCATGTCCACGAAGAGCACGACCATGTCCACGAAGGGCACGACCATGCCCACGAAGAGCACGACCATGTCCACGAAGGTCACGACCATGCCCGCGAGACGTTCACCGCGTGCGAACACCATCATGAGAGCAAGCTCACGCTCTATCTCATTTCCCCCCTGTTGCACGCGCTGCAGGTGGCGGCGTTCATCCTGCTCGTCAATCTGGCGTTCGGTTACCTCTTCTTCGCGCTGGGCGAGGAGAACGTCGTCTCCTTCCTGCAGGCAGGGTATTGGTATCAGCCGCTCATCAGCTGCCTCATCGGGCTCATTCCAAACTGCGCCTCCTCCGTCATTCTGGCGGAGACGTATGCGGTGGGGGGCATCGCCTTCGGAAGCTGCCTTGCAGGGCTTGTCGTCAACACGGGGCTGGGCGTACTCACCCTCTTCCGCGGCAGGCAGGGGAGCAAGCACGCCCTCTTCATCCTGCTCTTTTTGCTGGGGCTGGGCGTCGTCGTGGGGTATGCGGTCAACGCGATCGCGCTGTGCATTTGACAAACGCTGAAAGGGGGAGTATAATAGCGATATGAGCTTTTTGAGTAAGCGGGCGCAGGGCATTGCCCCCTATACGGCGGGCGAACAGCCGCAGGATCGCACCTATATCAAACTCAATACCAACGAAAATCCCTATCCGCCCTCGCCGCGGGTGGAGGAGGCGCTGCACACCTTTGAAAGCGCTGCGCTGCGCCGCTATCCCCGCCCGAATGCAGATGTTCTGCGCGCGGCGATCGCAAAGAGGGAGGGCGTCGCGCCCGAAAACGTCTTTTGCGGAAACGGCTCGGACGAGGTGCTCGCGCTCACCTTCCCCGCCTTCTTCGACGCGGAGGGCAGGGGCGCGTGCTTTGCCGACCTCACCTATTCTTTCTACGAGGTGTTCGCGGCATTCTTCTGCGTGCCCACGCACATCTTCCCCCTCAAAGCCGACTTCACCTTCGACCTCGAGGGCATGAAGGGGGTGGACTGCGCGGGGTACTACATTGCCAATCCCAACGCGCCCACGGGCGTGGGCATCGCGCGGGAAGAGGTGGAGCGCTTTGTCGCCGCCCTGCCCGATAAACTCGTCATTCTCGACGAGGCGTATATGGACTTCTTCGGCGAGAGCTGCGTTCCGCTCACCAAGCGGTATCAAAACGTGCTCGTCGTCAAGACCTTTTCCAAGAGCTACTCGCTCGCGGGCATTCGCTGCGGCTATGCCGTGGGGGACGCGGCGCTCATCGACGCGCTCTTCCGCATGAAGGACTGCTTCAACTCCTATCCCGTGGATATGGTGGCGGAGGCGGTGTGCGCGGCGGCGATCGCAGACGAGGAGTACTACGCCGCGTGTACGCAGCAGGTCAAGTCGGAGCGCGAACGGCTGCGGGCGGAGCTGCAAGGCATGGGCTTCACCGTGCCCAAGAGCAGCGCCAACTTCCTGTTTGCGGGGCGGGCGAAGGTGTGCGGCGGGGAGATCTACCGTGCGCTCAAGGCGGCGGGCGTGCTCGTGCGCCATTGGCAAAAGCCGCTGCTTGAGGACTTCGTGCGCATCACCATCGGCACGCCGCAGCAAAACGACGTGCTGCTCGAACAACTGAAAAAAATACTCTCATAGACGGAGGGAGCCGTATGCAGCTCGCTGATCATTCCGTACCAAAGATAAACCCCAACGGGGCGGCGTACGGAGGAGAAGGCGGGCTTGCCTTTTATTCGCTGCAAGAGGGCTTGCGCCGTGCGGAGCGGGAATACGCGGGCAGGGTGCTGCTCGTGGGGGACAGGGGGAGCTATTCCGCCCTCTCCCGCCTCGTCCGCGGGAAGGACACCGTGCTCGTCATCCTCACGGGGGACGCGCTCCCGCTCTTTTCCATGCCCTCTGCCGCCTGCGTGGTGGCTGCGGGGGAACGGGACGCGCTGCACGCCGCGCGCTGCTTTGCGGCGGTGTGCGGGGCGGCGTGCGTGCTCTATCCCCATTCGCTCGCGCTGGACGGCGCCTTTGAGGAACGGGCAACCCGCCTTCTCGGGGTGGACGCGCCCCTTCCGCTTGCAAGCGGGCAGGTGGTGTGCGATCTCGACTTCGCGGGGGAAGGGAGCAAAGAGGCGCTCGCCCGCCTTGCCCTTGCCCGTCTCGCCCTCCTGGAGGCGCGTGCGCTGCGCGCCTTTCGCATTGCGTGCGGAAACATTGCCGCCGAGGAGGGGGTGTATCGCGCGCTCTCCCCGATCAAAGCGCGTACGCCCGCCGAGATCGCATCGTGCAACGCCGCCGTGCGCGCAATGGAGCGTGCGGGCGGGTACGCGGGCGAGGGCGTCCTCCTTGCGCAGATGTTGCAGGAGCGCGGGGTGCGCCGCCCCGCATGGCAGGCGTATTCCTCCCTGCTCACCCTCTATTCCGCCTTCTTTCGCAAGGGGAAGCCGCGGCGATATTCCGTGCCCGACTACCGCGCCCGCGCGCTGCGGGCGGGCGTGCCGTACGCGAGCGTACGCATTCCCACGGTGCAGGAATATGCCCGCCGTGCCCTCACTCTGGAGGAGGTGCGCTGGGCGTTTTGTGCAGAA
>CALVTZ010000093.1 GCA_944363255.1 uncultured Clostridia bacterium | reverse complement strand
CAGAGCGCGTACGCCGCCGCGCCCGCCCCGCACGAGGAGCAGTCCGTCATCATGGTGAGCGAGGGCACGCGCTTCTACTATTACGCCCCCGCCGCCAAGGAAGGGGAGATGATCTCCAAGAGCTATTTCGACTCCGTCATGGCGCCCTCCAACTTCACCAACGTCACCGCAAAGCTCGACGTAAAGCTTGAGATGGACGTCTCCTACATGGGGGAAAGCGCCTCCATGGTGTCCGACGTCGAGGCGACGATCAAGGTGACGGAGGACGCCGCGTATATGACCGTGGAATCGAGCGCAAAGGGCGGCGGCGTCGCGCAATCGGAGAAGGTGGAGTACTATATCCTGCGCGACGGCGCGGGCGTTGACGTGTTCGTCAAGGCAAACGGCACATGGGAAGCGGGCTATATCGATGGCGTCAATTCGATGGAGGACGTCATCGCCTCGCAGGACAGCGCCGCATTTGCAGACCACTCCTACTTTGAAAAGACCTCTTCGGGCTTCAAGCTCACGGGCGCGAAGATGACGCTCTTCCTCGAAGAGTACTATGCCTCCCTCGGGGTGCAGCAGGCGCTTGCAATGTTCACCGAGATGGAGATGGACGCGGAGTACTTCGTCAGCGAGGGCAAGCTCGCCAAGGCGGTCTCCAAGGTCGCGCTCACCATGCGCGAGAGCGGGATGGCGATCTCGATGGACGTGACCGCCACGGGAAAGTACAGCTCCTACGGCACGACGAGCGTTACCGTGCCCGCAGAGATCGCCGCCCTTCAGGGCTGAGAACAACGAAATTCGACTTGATCATGGCGCTGCCGACTTTGTTCGGCAGCGTTTTTTTCTTCTAAACGGGCGGGGCGGGGCATATAGTTATGGTAGCTTGAAAAAAGCGGAAAAAACCAATGCGAGGTGAGATATGAACGAAGAACTCGACTATGCCGAAATGCTGGAGATCCCCGTGGAGACGATGACGGTGAAAAAGCGGGAAAAGCGCAGGCGGCTGTTTCGCGAGGAGGAGCCCGATCTGGAGCGGCAGCTCGTCGATCGGGTGAACGAGCAGATGGGGGAAGATCCCAACTTTGCAGAGAGCCGCCCCATCGAGCGGGAAGCCACGCCCGCCGCGGGCAAGCGTTCGCGCGCGTCCAAGATCCTGCTCGCGGAGTTCGCCGCCGTGGTGGGGCTGTGCGCCGCCATCTTCCTCACGAATATCTTCCTGCCCGAGAGCGCCATCAACACCTTCGTGCGCGGGCTGTTCGTGGGCAATGCGGAGGCGGTGGACGAGCGCGTGTATTCCGACTTCACCCTCTCGCCCGTCGTCAACGAGTATGTGGACGCAGAGGTCGCCGTGTCCGAATCGGGGGTGATGAGCTTTACTGCAAAATGCAGCGTGTACCCGCCCTGCGCGGGGGAAGTCGTCGCCGTCAACGGGGACGAGAGCACGGGCTACACGGTGGAACTTCGCCATTCGCAGTCCTTCACCACCATTCTGGGCGGGCTGTCGAGCGTGTACTGCGCGCAGGGCGACAGGGTGAAGCAAAACCTGCCTCTCGGCTACTCCAAGGGGGAGGAGGCGGTGCGCGTCACCTTCTATTCGGACGGCGCCGTGCTCGACGACTACACCGTGAATGAAAACGGGCTCGCCTGGGTGTGAGGCGCGCGCGGGGCGGCGCATCGTCGTTCATCCGCTCTTTCTTGCGGCGGGCGTTGCCGCCGCCTTCACGGGGCAGTTTCTGTACTTCGTGAGCGCGGGCGTCGCCGCCCTCGAACACGAGCTCGCGCACGCGTTTGCGGCGCGGCGGTACGGGTATTCCCTCGATAAGGTCGTGCTCATGCCATACGGCGCGGTCGTGTCGGGGGATCTTTCGGGTATCACGCGGCGGCAGGAAGTGGCGGTGTGCCTCGCGGGGCCGCTTGCAAACCTTGCAACGGCGTTCTTCTTCGTCGCGCTCTGGTGGCTGTATCCCGAATGCTATCCGTACACGGAGGCGGCGGCGCGCGTCTCCCTCTCCCTCTTCCTCGTCAACCTCCTGCCCGCCTATCCCCTGGACGGCGGCAGGGTGCTGGGAGCGCTCCTGCGCCCGCTGGGGGCGCGCAGGGTGCGGCGGGTGCTGCTGCTCGTCACCGCGCTCATCGCGCTCTCCCTGCTCGGCTACTTCGTGTACAGCTGCTTTTTTGTGCCCAACCTCTCCGCGCTGCTCTTTGCGGGCTTTCTCTTCGCGGGCATGGCGGGCGGGGGCAGGTATCTGCGGCTGCGCGTGCCGCGGCGCAAGAACTTTGCACGCGGGCTGGAGGAACAGCGCATCGCGCTCTCGCAGGAGTGTACGCTGGGGGAGGCGCTGCGCTTTTTGCGCGAAGATCGGCTGCTCGTGCTCGTTCTCTACGACGGCGAGGAGTTCGCGGGCGAGCTGACGGAGCGCGAACTCATGGACGCGCTCGCCGCGGGCGATTATTCCGCGCCACTAAAACGCTTTCTGCCCGCGCTTTCCTGAAAAAAAGGCTTGCCTACAAGCAAGTTTTATGATAAAATGAGGAAAAAGTTGAGAGCGCCCGAGGGCGTTACGATCGGGATACAATGAAGAAGGAATGGTTTTTTGATCGCTTCTGCGGGATGCAGGTCGCGGCTTATACCGAGGACGGCGTCATCGTGGAAGTGGGCGTCGAGGACGAACAGCACGGCGACCTCCTCGGCAATATCTATGTGGGAAAGGTGCAAAACGTACTCTCCGGAATGCAGGCGGCGTTCGTCTCCTGCGGGCTGGAGCGCAACTGTTATCTTCCGCTCGGCGAGCGCGCCGCACTCTTCGGCTCGTACGACGGCGAGGGGGGCGAGGGGGCGCGTCCCGTGCTCAAGGAGGGGGACAGCGTGCTCGTGCAGATCACCAAGCTCCCGCGCGGGGGCAAGGGGGCGAAGGTCACCTGCGATCTCTCCTTCGTGGGCAAGAACCTCATCTATCTGCCCCGCACGGACTTTTTGGGCATCTCCCGCAAGATCACCGAGCCGGAGGTGCGCGAGCGGTTGTTGAAGGAGGCGGACAAGCTGCGCGAGCCGGGGCAGGGCTTCATCGTGCGCACGGCGGCTGCCGAGGCGACCAGGCGGCAACTCAAAGTGGAGTGCGAATACCTCAAACGGATGTACCGTTCTGCGCTGGAGGCGGCAAAGACCGCCCCGCACGGCACCCCCGTCTACCGCGAATACGCGCTGCCCGTAAAGGTGATGCGCGACTCGCTGGGCGGGGCAAACCGCATCGTCGTGGGCGATCGGGAGCTGTATGAAAAGGTGCTGCCCCTCGCCCGCCTGCGCCCCGATCTGGGGGAGAAGAAGGTCGCCCTGTACGAGGGCGCGCGCAGTATGTTTGCAGAGTTCGGGCTGTCCGAGCAGATCATGCGCCTCACGGACGCCCGCCTCGACCTGCCCAACGGCAGCTACCTCGTCGTCGACCGCACGGAGGCAATGACGGTGATCGACGTGAATACGGGCAGGTACACGGGGGAGAGCGATCTGGAGAGCACGGTGTTCGAGACCAACCTGCTCGCCGCCAAGGAGATCGCCCGTCTCGTGCGGGTGCGCGGCATCGGCGGCATCATCGCCGTGGACTTCATCGACATGACGGAGGAGGAGCACTGCCGCGCCGTGGACGAGGCGCTCGCCGCCGCCCTTTCGGAAGATCGCGCCAAGTGCAGGGTGTATCCCATGAACGAGCTGTGCGTCACGCTGTTTACGCGCAAGCGCACGGGGAACGACCTTGTCAACTTCCTGCTCAAAAAGTGCCCCGCCTGCTCGCGGCAGGGCTATGTGCTCTCGGATATCTTCATGGCAATGCGCCTGCGCGCCGCCATTTTGGATCACTTTGCAAGCGGCTATCGCGCCGTTGTCATCGACCTCAACGCGCAGCTCATGAGCACGGTGCTTGCAAACCGCTACTTCGCCGAGGAGATGAAGGGGGAGTGGAAGGACAAGCGGGTGTACATGGTGCCCCACCTCACCTGGAAGGAGGAGGAATTTACCGTGCGCGGCGACAATTCGGACGTGCTCACCCTTCCCAACGACGCGCAGATCTTGTACTGACGCGCGCCCGCATACGCCATCTTTGCCGTCCGCAGCAGCGGGCGGTTTTTTACCGCATTTTCACACCGATTTGGCGGGAAGTGCACCTGCCGCTTTTTATACCGCTTGACGAATTGAGTAAGATGGGGTATAATGAGGGCAGCTATCAATTTCGGGAGGAAGAATTATGCAGCAGGAAGATCGCGCGGAGGGCGTCACGCTGGGCGAGGTGTTCCGTATCATCTTAAAGCGCATTTGGTGGGTGCTCGGCGCTGCGGTCGTGTGCGCGCTCGCCGTCGTACTCATCGTCCATTTTGCCATCAATCCCGCGCGTGTGAGCTATTCCATGCGCTATGAACTCGTATATCCCACGCAGGCAGAGGAGAAATATCCGGACGGCACGCCCTTTTCCTATCAAAAGGTGGTCGAGCGAGAGAATTTGAACGCGCTGCGCAGCCAGTCGCGCTTCTCCTCCATCAACGTGGACAAGATGTATCAAAAGGACGACATCTCCATCACTGCCGAGCGCACGGAGGGGCAGCCCACGCGCTACACCATTCAGGTGAAGGGCGGGTACTTCTCGGGCGAGGGGCAGGCAGAGGAGTTCATCGTCGCCCTCGCCGCCTCCGCCAAGCAGGATATTTTGAACAACGCGGCGGCACTCGACTACAAGATCGACGCCGCCACCTTTGCGGGCGCGTCCTTTGCAGAACAGCTCCGCCTGTTGGAGGAGCAGAAGGAGACGCTCGTCGCGCAGTATGAGAGCTGGATCGGCATCTATCACCCCGCCTACGCGGTGGACGGCAAGACGCTCGCCAACCGCCTTGCGGAAGTGCGCGTGGTGTACGGCGAGAGCGTGCAGGCGGAATTGGAGACGACCTTCAAGACGAGCGGATATGACGGGCTCGACCTCATCGGGTATGAGACGGTGGACGCGGCGATCGAAGCGCGCACGGCACAGCTCAACAGCGAGCGCGCGCTCAACGTGAGCATTTTGAAGCAGTTCGGCGTGAACGTGGACGAGAGCGGCGTGCCTGTCTCTGGCAGCACCCTCGACGGCGAACTTGCAAACATTTTGCAGGAGTATATCACCCGCAACGCGGAGATCGACTTCCAGCTCAAAAACACCCTCAAGCCGGACATGGTACAGGCGTTTGCAGACCGTCTCTCGGCGCAGTACGCGGCGCTTGCAGCGGCGGCGGACACGGCGAATCAGGTGACGGAGAGCATCTACTCGGCGAACACGGAGGTGCGCTTCGAAAAGCAGACGGTCACGCAGACGGGGGGCATGAACGCCATTCTCATGGGCATCGTCGCCTTCGTGCTCGTCCTCATCGTGGGCGCGATCATCGCATACGTTGCGGAATCTGCGCGCGCACGGCGCAAGGCGCTCAAGGAGGGCGGGGCGGCGGACAACGCGGAACAGGACGAACCCAAGGAGTAACAGATGACCGCCGCGCAGCCGCGCGGCGGAATTTACGTAGAGAATGTATTACGCATATCTGCTGCGCTGCGGCGACGGTTCGCTGTACGCAGGCTTTACAAACGACTTGACGCGCCGTGTGGCGGCGCACAATGCGGGCAGAGGGGGCACTTTTTGAGCAGGAAGTTGACAAGGTCGTTCCCCGTGCGCTTGCGCGTAAACAGCGTGACGCAC
>CALVTZ010000092.1 GCA_944363255.1 uncultured Clostridia bacterium | reverse complement strand
GCCTTTTTGCAGGCGGCAAAGGACGCGGGCAACGTCGCGCCCCACTTCCACCTCTCGCTGCAGAGCGGCTCCACCGCCGTGCTCAAAAGGATGAACCGCCACTACACGCGGGAGGAATACCTTTCCGCCTGCGCGCTCATCTACAGCTATTTTGAGGACGCCGCCATCACCACGGACATCATCGCGGGCTTTCCCACCGAGCGCGAAGAGGACTTTATGCAGTCCCTCTCCATCATCGAAGAGGCGGGCTTTTCGCGCATCCACGCCTTTCCCTTCTCCCCGCGCAGGGGCACGAACGCGGCAAAGCTGCCCGATCTTCCCCTCGCCCTCAAAAAGGAGCGCACGCAAAAGCTCATCGAGGCGGGCAGGGCGCAGGAGGAGCGCTACCTTGCGCGCTTTGTGGGCAGGGAGGCAGAGGTGCTCTTCGAAGAGGAGGGCGGGTACACCGCAAACTATATCCGCGTGCGCGCAGCGGGCGCGCGCGAGGGGAGCTTGTGCAAGGTCAAACTCGTAAGCGCAGAACAAGGCGGCATGTTTGCCGAGATCATCAAGGAGATATAGACTATGGAAAACTGCATTTTCTGCAAGATCGTTGCGGGGGACATCCCCTCTTCCAAGGTGTATGAGGACGAGGAGATGCTCATCTTCAAGGACATTTCGCCCAAGGCGAAGATCCACCTGCTGTGCGTGCCCAAGCAGCACTTTGCAACCGTCATGGAGCTGGACGATGCGCGCGCCGCGCT
Source organism: uncultured Clostridia bacterium (assembly GCA_944363255.1). Lineage (GTDB taxonomy): Bacteria > Bacillota > Clostridia > Christensenellales > Borkfalkiaceae > Gallimonas. Next base: position 5,036 of record CALVTZ010000092.1, on the reverse strand, counting down.
TTTGGGCAGACTGCTGAAAAAGATCGGACAGCTCAAGGATGAGCTGGGACTGCAGGATGGCTTCCGCCTCGTCATCAATCAGGGCGAGAACGCGGGGCAGACGGTGCACCATCTGCACATTCATATCCTGGGCGGCGAAACGCTTCCCTGGGAGTAAACAAAATGCAAAACCTCCCGCCGCGTGCGGGAGGTTTTTTGTCGGGGGCATGACCGCGTTTTTTGTAAAAAGGCGCGACCATGTCCCTATTTTTTCGCAGGAAGGGGGCATGACCGCGTTTAGCGCCAACATGGTGGCGGGGATTTGGACATGGTATGCCGCTTTTTTGGGCAGCGTGCCCGCTTTCAGGGGGTATAGCGGGGCGGGAAAATGGGCATACCTTGGCGGGAGGTGGGTATGCGTGCTCTGTTCAAAAATCTGGCGCTCGCGCTCGCGGCGCTCGTCTGTCTTGCTTGCGTATTCGTGCTGCGCCGCGCGCCCCTGTTTGCGGGCGGCTACGGCTACGAGCTGTACACGGGGGATTCCGCCGCGCCCGTGCTCGTCACGCGCGCTCCCCTGCGCGACAAGCTGTTGCGCGCCGTCGCGGGCGAGAGCGTGCGCTATGCGGGGGACAGGGTGCAGGAGCTGCTGGCTGAATTTTCCGCCCAAGTGCGCTTTTTGGAGGAGGCGGGCGGCGTGACCAACCATTACTGTTATACCCCTCTTCTTGCGGGGGAGACGTGGCTGTACGGGCAGCGCGTCAACCTGCACATTGCCTGCTCGGGCGAGCGTACGGCTGTTGGCACGCCCCTCATCTTCGGCGGATTTTGAAAATTGCAGGTATAAAGGGGGGCAAAGCTGTCCATCATCAAGGCACGAACATTTGAATTTGGAGGAATGGCATGAAAGAGGAAAAGACAACGGGAAAAAAGAGACTGTTTTACTATCTGGCGCTCACGGTATGCGTACTGCTGCTCGTGACCGCCACCGTGCTCACCGTCTACTTCGTAACGGGGAGCGAGAACGAGGTGGTGGAGCTTCCCCCGCAGCAGCAGCTCCCCGATGACGGCGGGCAGGACGGCGATGAGGAGGACGATCCCGCCCAGAGCACGGGCGGGGAGGAGGCGGTGCGCTTTGTCCTGCCCGTGAGCTATTCGAGCGCCACGGCGTTCAACGACTTCGTGTGGGACGTGTACGGCTACGCCTGCCACAAGGCGGTGGACTTCACGGCGCAGGAAGGGGCGGCGGTGTGCGCCATTGCAGACGGGAGGGTGAAGTCCGTCGTGCACAACGAAGTCACGGGCAACGTGCTCGTCCTCGATCACGGCAACGGGCTGGAGAGCTACTATCGCTATCTCGATCCCACCTCTTCCCTCAAGGCGGGCGACGCCGTCAAGAAGGGGGAGAAGATCGGCGCGGTCTCGGCGGGATACGCCTCGCGCACGCCCCATCTTCACCTTGAAGTGCACCTTGCGGGCGAGAGCGTCGATCCCGCGGGCTATCTCGAGATCGAATCGGGCGACAAGTGAAAAGAGGGCGCGCCGCGTGCGCGCCTTTTTTGTGAAAGGGCGCAAAAAAATCAAAAAAGCCCGTTGATTTTTTCGGAAAGATGTCGTATAATAGCGTTGAAAAACACGCGAGGTGGATTATGGACGAATTAAATCAGAACATCGGTCTCATCATGCTCATTCTTGCGCTCGTCTTGATCGTGCTCATGGCAGTCTGCCTCTTCTTCCAGCTCGATCTCAGAAGCAAGATCGCAACGCAGCGGCTCAAATTTTTGGGCTTCTACTCCGCGCAGCTCGACTCGCGCGAGCGGTATGCGGAGATCGTCATCGGCAACCGTTCGCTCAACGATCTGGGCATCACGGAGCTGGGCATCAAAAACGGCAAGATGACCTTCGACCTCACCGCCCTCTATCGCAGGAAGGCGGGACTCAAGGAGGACGCGCGCATCGCCATCGAGCAGCGCAGCTCCCTGCAACTGCGCCTCACGGTGGAGGAATTGAGCAAGGCGCTCATCGAGGGCAAGAACGGCAAAAAGATCTTAAAGACGCTCAAGGTGTACGCCGTCGACGTGACGGGTGCGCTGTATGAGGGCAAGGTGAAGGCGCTCAAATCGTTGTTGGAGGACGCCATTCGCGCAGAGAAGGAGGGCGTCGCGCTGCCCGCGTCCGCGCCCGTGCATCCGCCCGTCTCCCCCGCAGAGCTGCTCGCCGAGGAAGCGCCCGTGCAGGACGAACCCGCCGTGGAGCAGGAGAAGTCGCACGAGTACGAAAACGTATAAGAGAATAAGTTCGCTCATAAAATAACCTGTCGGCAGGACAAGACCGTCCTTCCGGGAGGTTTTTTTATGCGCAAAATTTGCTCGTTCACCCTCGCCGCGCTCCTGTTTTTTGGCTGCCTGCCCGCCCTCTCTTCCTGCAAGGGGGAGGAAGCGCGCACGCAGTACACCATCGAGGCGGAGTACTTTGAAGAGGGGAGGCTCACGGGAGAGATGACGGTGTACGCCGTCAACCGCACGCAAAACCCGCTGCAAGAGCTGTGCTTCGCCCTCTATCCCAACGCCTTTTCCAAGGAGGCAAGTCCCGCCCTTCCCGCGGAATATCACGCGGGCGCCTACTACGCGGGGGAGAGCTACGGCGGCATCGAGATCACGTCCTGCACGGGCGGGGCGCATTCGCTCTCGAACGAGGGGAACCTCCTGCGCGTGCGCCTGCCCGAGGCAATTTATCCCGACGAGGGGGCGGAGGTCACGCTCTCCTTCACCGTGACGCTTGCAAAGGTCAATCACCGCCTGGGCGTGGGGGAGCACACCGTGGGGCTTGCCTACTTCTATCCCGTCCTCTGCGCCATGACGGACGCGGGCTTTTTGGAATACCTGCCCGCCGCGCTGGGCGATCCCTTCGTCTTTGACTGCGCCGACTACGCGGTCACGCTGCGCGTGCCAAGCGCGCTCACCGCCGTCGCCGCGGGGGAAGTGGAGCGCGGGGCGGACGGCGCATATCATGTAGTAGCGCGGGGCGTGCGCGAGGTCACCTTCGTCCTGGGCGACTTTGCCTGTGCGCGCGCGGAGGGCGAGCTTCCCATCGACTATTATTATATGGAAGGGGAGGCACAGCCCGTCCTCAAGGCGGCGCGCGAGAGCCTCGAATACTTCTCCGCGTCCTTTGCGCAGTATCCCTATCCGCGCTATGTGCTCGTGCAGGCAGATCTTCCCTTTGCGGGCATGGAGTACTGCGGGCTCTCCCTGCTCTCCCTTGCGGCGCGGGCGGAGGAACTTCCCTTTATCACCGTGCACGAGACGGCGCACCAATGGTGGTATGCGCTGGTGGGCAGCGACCAATTCGGGCAGGCGTGGCAGGACGAGGGGCTTGCGGAGTATTCCTGCGCCCTCTTCTTTGAAGCGCACCCCGAATACGGCATCTCCTACCGTGCCCTCGTCTCCTCTTCGGAGCGCGCCTACCGCACCTTCTTCTCCGTGCAGGCGCAGCTCGGCGAGGCGAACGCTGCAATGTCCCGCCCGCTCACTTCCTTTTCGGGCACGTACGAATACCGCAGCATCGCCTACGACAAGGGGGTGGTGCTCTTCGACCGCGTGCGCGAGCTGGTGGGGGAGGGGCGTATGCGCGCGGCGCTCAAGGAGTACGCGCGGAAGTACGCGGGCAAGCTCGCCCCGCCCGAAGCGCTCATCGCCTGTTTTCCCGCGGCGGCGGAGGGGGTGTTCCGCTCCTTTACGGAGGGGCTGTGCGTGATTTGAAAAAAATCGTAAAAAACAGTTGCCAAACGCCGCGCCTTCGGCTATAATAAAGCCGTATCAGGGAAGGAGTATCAAATGGACGCTGCCCCAAACAACCGATGTGTTGTAACAACGGAATATACTTCTGTGCGAGCAGGTTAAAGCGCGTGGCCGGCTGTTTTTAGAAAATGGGACGCGATTTTCGACGCACGGAGTGTTTTCTGTGCGTTTTTTCTTTGCGTAAGACCACACTAAAAACAGGCGGAAATGCTTATGATCAAATTCTTTCGGACGAATGAAGCGGGAAAAATCGAGCGCCTCGAAGCGTTTGCGGAGGGGTGCTGGGTGGATCTCGTCAATCCCACGGACGACGAGGTGGAGGACGCCTGCGCCGTAACGGGGCTTTCCGAGGAGATGCTCAAAGCCGCCCTCGATGAAGAGGAGACGGCGCGCATCGAGCGGGAAGACGATATGTTTATGTGCCTTGTCGACACGCCCACCATCACGGATACGGACGAAGGGGATACCTACGAGACCATCCCGCTCGCCGTCGTATTCAACGAGCGGTGCGTTGCGACCGTCTCTCTGCGCGGCAATCCCGTGCTGGGCGACTTCATCGCGGGGCGCGCCGCGGTGGATACCTGCCGCCCCGTCTTTTTCCTGCTCACCTTCATGATGGGCAACGCGAAGCGCTTTCTTGCCAACCTGCGCCAGATCGATAAGAAGTCGCTGCGCGTACAGGCAGAGCTGCACCGCTCCATGAAGAACAAGGAGCTCATTCAACTGCTCGCGCTCGAAAATTCCCTCGTCTACTTCTCCACTTCGCTCACGTCCAACATCAGCGCGTACGCCAAGATGGAGCGCCTGCCCATGATCGCGCAGAGCGAGGAATATAAGGATCTCTTCGACGACGTCGTCATCGAAACGCGCCAGGCAGTGGAAATGTGTAACATCTACCGCGACATTCTCTCGGGCACGATGGACGCATTCGCCTCCGTCATCTCCAACAACGTGAACACCGTGATGAAGCTGCTTGCCGTCGTCACGCTGCTCCTGTCCATTCCCACCCTCATTGCAAGTTTGTGGGGAATGAACGTCTCCGTGCCCTTCGGCGGAACGGCGTGGGGGTTCTGGGTGGTGCTCGCCATCTGTATCGTCGTCTCGGCGATCGCGGGCTTCTTCGTCATCCGCTCCTCCAAGTCCATCCGCGTGCGCACGCCCAAGCACATCAAGCGCAAGCGCAGGGATAGTCAGACGGACGAGCGTCCCTTCCGCGCCAAAAAGCGCAAGGGGGATTGAGATGCCCCTTCTGCAATATCG
>CALVTZ010000091.1 GCA_944363255.1 uncultured Clostridia bacterium | reverse complement strand
ATGCGCTGCGCGCCGTTGCCGCCATGCTGCGCGAAGGGGAGGACGCGAGTAGGACTTCGCTGCGCGGCTTGCTTGCAACGCAGGAGGGCTGCGCGTGGAGCAGACGCTATGAAACGGCGGTCGTGGAGCGCATCGGCGGGGGCGACGCCTTCGCGGGCGCAATGCTGTACGCCCTGCTGCACGGCGTTCCCGCAGGCGAGGGGGTGGAGTTTGCAACGGCGGCGGGCTGTCTGAAACACACCGTCAAGGGCGACTTCGCGCTGTTCACGCTGCAAGAGGTGCGCGCGCTCGCCGCGGGCGAGGGCGCAAGGATAAAACGATAACACGCTAACAATGTTGGGGCGGTGTGGGAAGGTTTTCCCGCGCCGCCCCCTCTTTTTGCGCGTTTCCTGTTTGAAATGGCGAAAAAAGTGTGATATAATGATAACTGACAAGATACAAGGAGGGGAATATGGAAGAGCAAATGAAGATCCTGTCCGTCGTTCCCATGCGCATGAAAGTTGTGTTCCCCAACACCAGCGTCACCTTCGATGCGGGAAGGGGACTCTCTCTTGCTGCGCTCGAACGGGCGGAGCTCAACGATAAACTCGTCTTTTTGACGCGCCAGACCGATCCTTCCAAGGAGGTACCGTCGGAGGACGACCTCTGCCTCGTGGGTACGGTGGCGCGCATTCGCCAGACGACGCGCCTTCCCGGCGATCGGGTGCGCGTGTTTGTCGAGGGGGTGTACCGCGCCCGTGCGCGCGGCTTCCACACGGAGGGGGGCTATATCTACGCCGCCTGCGACGAACTCAACAGCGAGCACGGCGATCCCGACGTGGAGGAGGCGTACCTGCGCACGGCGAAGGAGCTCGTCCGCTCCATCGTGGAGAGCGAGGGAAAGATCTCGCGCGAGCTGGAAAACTCGCTGGCGACGATCACAGACGTGGACGTGTACATCAATATCTGTTCCAACTACCTGCGCCTTCAGGAGGAGCGCAAGCAGGAGCTGTTGGAGGAGACCAACCTCGAGGCGCGGCTCAAGCTGTTTACGCAGCGGCTTTCGGGCGAATTGCAGATCAGCCGCCTCGAATACAAGATCGCGCAGGACGTAAAAAAGAGCATCGACAAGTCGCAAAAGGAGTACGTGCTGCGCGAACAGCTCAAGGCCATTCACAACGAGCTGGGCGACGACGTGGAGGAGAACCTCAAACTCAAGGACAAGCTGCTCGCCAAAAAACTGCCCAAGGCGGTGGAGGAAAAGGCACTCTCCGAGCTTGCCCGCATGGACAAGATGCCGCCCTCCTCGCCCGAATACACCGTCCTGCGCAACTATGCCGATTGGCTCGTCGACCTGCCCTGGCACGAGGAGAGCACGGATACCGAAAAGCTCTCGGACGTGGAGGCGGTGCTCAATGCCGATCACTACGGGCTGGAAAAGATCAAGGAGCGCGTGGTGGAATACCTCGCCGTGCTCAAGCTGACGGGCGCGCTCAAGGCGCCCATCCTCTGCCTCGTCGGTCCGCCCGGCGTGGGCAAGACGAGCATTGCAAAGTCGATCGCGCGTGCGCTCGGGCGCAAGTTCGTGCGCATGAGCCTGGGCGGACTCAAGGACGAGGCGGAGATCCGCGGGCACAGGAGAACGTACATCGGCGCGATGCCGGGGCGCATCATCTATGAGATGAAGAACGCGGGCACCATCAATCCCGTCTTTCTGTTGGACGAGGTGGATAAGATCTCCGCCGATCTGCGCGGCGATCCCGCGAGCGCGCTTTTGGAGGTGCTCGATCCCGAGCAAAATTCCACCTTCCGCGATCGCTATCTGGAGGTGGAGTACGATCTGTCCAAGGTCATGTTCATCGCCACCGCCAACACGCTGGACACCATTCCAGGGCCGCTGCGCGACCGTATGGAGATCATCGAACTCTCGGGCTACACCCCGCAGGAGAAGGCGGAGATCGCAAAGCGCTATCTCGTGCCCAAAAAGCGCACGGAGAACGGGCTCACCGAGGACAACTTGCACCTCTCGGACGGGGCGATCGATCAAATCATCGACGGCTACACGATGGAGGCGGGCGTGCGCACGCTCGAGCGCACCATCGGCACGGTCTGCCGCAAGGCGGCGGTGCGCATCGCCAAGCAGGAGAAGGGGGAAAAGATCGTCGTCACGGCGCGCAATCTCGAAAACTTCCTGGGCGCCAAGCGCTTTTTGCGCGACGACGAGATGCTCTCTTCGGACGAGGTGGGCGCAGCCACGGGGCTTGCCTGGACGGCGGTGGGGGGCGCGACGCTCACCATCGAAGTCTCCGCCATGCACGGCAAGGGGGACATTTTGCTCACGGGCAAGCTGGGCGACGTGATGAAGGAATCTGCCCGCGCCGCCATCAGCTACATTCGCGCGCACGCCGCGGAGTACGGCATCGACGAGGCGGACTTCGAAAAGAAGGATATCCACATTCACATTCCCGAGGGCGCAACGCCCAAGGACGGGCCGTCCGCGGGCATCACGATGGCGACCGCCATTCTCTCCGCCTTCACGGGGAAGCCCGTGCGCAGGGACGTTGCCATGACGGGGGAGATCACGCTGCGCGGCAAGGTGCTGCCCATCGGCGGGCTCAAGGAGAAGGCGCTGGCGGCAAGCCGCATCGGCATTCAAAACGTCATCATTCCGCAGGAAAACTTGCGCGACGTGGACGACGTGCCCCCCGCCATTCGCAAACACATGAACTTTATCTGCGTGTCCAACGTGAACGAAGTGTTCTCGGCAGCAGTCGCGGGGTTATGATATGGAGATCAAAGAGGCAAAATTTATCACTTCCGCCGCGCGGGAGGAGCAGTTCATCAAGCCCGATAAGCCCATGATCGCGGTGTGCGGCAAGTCCAACGCGGGCAAGAGCACGCTCATCAACCTGCTCGCGGGCAGGAAGAACCTCGCCAAGACGAGCGCCGCCCCGGGCAGAACGCGCCTTGTCAATTACTTCGACTTCGGCGAATTTATCCTCGCCGATCTCCCGGGCTACGGCTACGCCGCCGTCTCCAGAGAGGAGAAGGAGAAGTGGGGCAGGACGCTGGACGCCTTCTTTGCGCGCAAAGAGGATATCGCCCACGTCTTTCTGCTCTCCGACATTCGCCGCGATCCCTCTGCGGACGATATGCAGATGGTCACCTACCTCAACTATCACATTCTGCCCTTCACCGTCGTCGCCACCAAGAGCGACAAGCTCTCCAAAATGCGGGCGAAGGAACGCGTGCGCGCGGTGGCGCAGCGCTTCGGGCTGGGGGCGGACAACGTCATCTCCGTCTCGGGACTCACGGGCGAGGGGAAGGCAGCCATGCTCTCCCGCATCGCCGCCGTCATTCGCGTGCGAAGGGAGACTCCCGTTTTGGACGAGGAAGAGTAAAAAGGGAAAAATAAGAGAGCCGAGGCTTTGTTATGCGCCTCGGCTTTTTATTTGTCTTGTTCGGGTGGTGGGGCTTGCGGTTGCCGTTCGTTGTCGCTGTTTTCCGCTTCGGATGTGGGCAAGTTTGCGGGGATCGCCGTCTTTTTGGCGCATTGCCGCTTTCCCGCGATCAGCAGGCGCAGGGCAAGCGTCAGGCTGTACGCGCCCGCGAGCAAGCCGCCCAGGTACTGCGCAAGCAGCAGTCCGCCGTCGTGCGACCAGTCGAACAATTCAACGAGTTTGAGAAAGAGCAACACGAGCGCGAAAAAGCTCTCCGCCCGCGCAAGGTATTTTCGGCAGCGGTAGTACGCGCCCATGCGCCCCTCGCATTTGAAGAAGCGCCGTCCCAAAAAGGAGAACGCCGTGGAGAGAAACACGGTGCCGTTGAGTACGACGGAGGAGTCTTGCAAGGTTAGGCGCACGTCGCAAAAGTAGAATACGTTTACAAATGCAAGCGCCTCCAAGCCCAAGAGGAGGAGCGCGCCCGCCGTCACGATGCCGACGGTGCGGGGGGAGCTTTCTCCGCCGTAAAAGGCGCGCAGGAGGTAGAGCTTTGCCAAAAAGAGCAGCAGATACCATGTGGCGAGGGCGGTTTGCCAGCGCATTTGCGGGTGCAGCACGGCGAACATGAGGTAATAGCAGCAGAGCAAGACGCTCGCCGCCGCCGAGAGGGGGAGAATGATGCGGGTGCGAAAGACGAAGTCGTGGAAAAACCGCCTTGCGTACCGTTTGAACATAGATCCGCGCTGCATATCTTCATCCTATAATAGAACAAAAGTGTTGCCGCGCGGCGGTGATTTTGGTAAATTTTTGTGAATTTTTTGAGCGGGCGGAATGTTTTGTATCCCGCTCGCCCGCGTTTACGACGGGGCGCACAGCCCGCATTTACTGATATGCTTTGAGCAGCGCTTCCCGCTTCTCTTCGTACTCTTCCGCAGTGATCAGCCCTTTCTCGCGCAGGGCGGTGAGCTCGTTGAGTTTTTCCGTGAGCGTGCTTGCGGGCTGCGCTGCGGCGGGGGCGTCCTTTTTCAGGGCGAGGTCTGCAAGCGTCCGCTGCCCCTTCGCAACGGGCATGAGCGCAAGCGCAAAGAGGAGACAGAGGGCACAAGCAAGCATGCTGCCCACGACAAACAGGTAAAATCCCGCCTCCAGACGAATGGGAAGTCCCCAAAATTCCTGCTCGGGGATCTCATATAGTGCGCAGGCGACGCCAAGCAAAATGCAGGCGAGCGCAAGGAATACGAACGCGAGAATGGGATATAACATAAAGCGATTGAACTTTGTCCGCCACGTTCCCTTCGTGAGCGCAACGTTTGCGAGCAGGATGAGGACGAGCGCCGCCACCCACAAGAGGAGCGCGGGGATGGAGAGCAGGGAGAGGGAGAAGATGTTCACCGTTTTCTTGAGGGAGTCGATCACGGTGGGGTTGTAGCTGCACATGGGCAGGAAAAAGCTGATGGCGCAGAGCAGCAGTCCTACCGCGATGAGACTGTAGAGGATGCCCGTCTTGCTCTTAAAGCCAAGCAAAAAGCGCGCCTCTTCTTTTGCCTGTGGATTGGGTTGCGATGGTTTCATAGTGTACCTCCGAGTTTTGGTTAGCTCCATTATAGTCATAATTATGACTATTGTCAAGGATATGACTATAAAATATAATGATTGCATGATAAGTTACGAACCGTTTTGGCGCACGCTCAAGGCGCGCGGGGAGAGTACGTACACGCTCATCAACCGCTACGGCATCAGCAGCGCGACCATCGACCGCATGAAAAAGGGGCTAGGCATCAGCACTGCGAAGGTGGACGACTTTTGCCGCATTCTGCATTGCAGGGTGGAGGAGGTCATCGTCTATCTTCCGAACGAGCCGTCCTCAAAATAATTGCCAAAACTTATAAAAGTACGCCAAAAAACGGTTGCCTTGCGCCGTTTTTTTTGCTATAATCTAAAGGCTATAAATACGCACCCGCGGCGTGCCGCTCTCCGTGTCCGTAAATACTTTTCCTGCGGATAGGGGCGGAAGAACACAAGACGGGGAGGTAAACGGAGGAATTTTATGGCAGTTATCACGATGAAGCAGCTTCTCGAAGCAGGCGTGCACTTCGGGCACCAGACGAGAAAGTGGAACCCCAAGATGAAGAAGTACATCTTCGCGGCGCGCCACGACATCCACATCATCGACCTTGAGATGACGGCAAAACTCATCGAAGAGGCATATTCGTTTGTTGTGGAGAGCGTGAAGGCGGGCAAGAGCGTGCTCTTCGTCGGCACCAAGAAGCAGGCGCAGGACGCCATCAAGGAAGAGGCGGAGCGCTGCGGCCAGTACTATGTAAATTATCGTTGGCTGGGCTGTACGCTCATCAACTTCAAGCCCATCCG
>CALVTZ010000090.1 GCA_944363255.1 uncultured Clostridia bacterium | reverse complement strand
CGCCTTGCGCTCCGATTGGGTGAGCTGACGGATGGCTTTTTGATATACGTCTAACAAAAACTGTACCCGCTCCAGCGTGATATACTCGTTCGCCTGATGGATGACGGGCTCGTCGCCCTGCATCTCGGGGCCAAATGCAACGCCGTATTTGAGTGCGCGCGCATACGTTCCGCCGCCGATGGCGATGGGCTGCGCGGGCTTGCCCGTGCACGATTCGTACACCTTGCAAAGCGTTGTCACGAGGAAGCTGTCCTTGCCCGAATACAGCGGGGGCTGGTGAGAGAGCGTCTCGTACTTCACGCCGATGCGGTCGATGCAGGCGAGCACCTCTTCCAGCGTATGCGTGGCGGGATAGCGCACGTCGCACACGACCTGCATCTCGCCCTTGGTAAAGCGGATGATGTCGGGCGAGAGGGTGAGCCTTCCCGTCTCATCCTCCATCTTGGTGATGCCGAACTTGTCCTCGAAGAGGGCGCTGAGGATGCGCTGCACCGCCCCGTCGCGGAAGTAGCGCAGCAGGGGAGCGATGGCGTTCTTGCCGCACTCGGGCGTGGAGGCGTGCGCGCTCTTGCCCACGGAGATGAGCCGCCGTCCCTCCACCGTCAGTCCGCAGTCTGCGGCGCGCTTGCGGTCGAGGGCGCGGGGGAGCGCCGTGGCGCGGTCGCACACCATGTTCGCCGCGCTCCCGCCTTCAAAGCGGATGAAGGGGGCGGGATCGTTCATGGGGAAGTGCATCCGCAGGTGCAAAATGCCCTTCTCCGCATAGATGACGGGGAAGTCCGCGTCGGGCGTAAAGCCCTCTTCGGGCATATTGGCGTGCTTCTTGTAGTAGTCCATGCACGCCCAGCCGCTCTCCTCGTTGCAGCCCACGATGAGCTTGATGGTGCGCTTGGGCAGGAAGCCCTCGTCCTTGAGCGCTTTCATGGCGTACAGGCAGCACACCGCGGGGCCCTTGTCGTCCATTGCGCCCCTGCCCCATACGCGCCCCTCGGAGATCTCGCCGCCAAAGGGATCGTGCGTCCAGCCGTTGCCCGCGGGCACCACGTCGAGGTGGCAGAGGATGGCAAATTCCTCCCCTTCGCCAAAGAGCACTTCGCCCGCGTAGCCCTCGTAGTTGTTCGTCTCAAAGCCCATGCTCTTAGCAAGGGCGAGGAAGTGGGCAAGGCAGTCCGCCGCGCCCTGCCCGAAGGGGGCGCCGTGGGCGGGTTTGCCCTTGGAGGAATCAAAGCGGATGAGGCGGGAGATGCTCTCCGCGGCTGCGTCAAGATAGTTGTGCATACGTATCGCTCCTTTTTCGTACGCGGGATATTGTAGCACACGGCAAAAACATTGTCAAGGAAATCGCTCTTTCCCGTTCATTCAAAAAAATTTTACATACGTTCGCAGAAAATCGTGCAAAACGCGGGGAAATGTGGTACAATTATCGGGGGAAACGAGTATGCACGAAGGACACAGACAACGCATCTTGGAGCGGCTGAGCACGGGCGCGGCGGGATTGCAGGATCACGAACTGTTGGAGATCCTGCTCTTTAACGCGCTGCCGCGCAAGAACACCAATCCCATCGCGCACGATCTGCTGCGCGCGTTCGGCAGTCTTGCGGGCGTGCTGCACGCAGAGGTGGAGCAGCTCAAGGCGGTAAAGGGCGTGGGGGACGAAGTCGCGCGCTACCTGCGCTGCACGGGGCTCATCTTCGATCGCGTTGCCCGCGCCAAGCGGCAGCTTCCCTCCGCATACAGTCTCGACGCATTCATCGACTATCTCAGCGACTATTTCGCAGACGCGGAAGAGGAGCGGCTGGAGCTCTACTTTGTGGACGCCGCCTTCCGCATCAGATACAATCAGAGTTTTTCCTCCTTCTCGGCGGACAACGTGAGCGTGCAGGTGGAGGAACTCAGCCGCCTCCTGGCGCTGCACCGTCCGCACGGCGTGGTGGTGGCGCACAACCATCCGCCGCCGGTGAGCAGACCTTCCCGCGCGGACGATGAGTTCACGGCGCAGATGCAGCTCATCTGTTCGGTGAACGGCGCGCGCCTGTACGACCATATCGTTTTGGGCACGGACGGCTTTTACAGTTACTTTCTCGCGGGCAGAATGGAGCAGATCCGCAAGGATTACAGCATGACGGCACTCGTCAAGGAGCGGCGCATTCCATGAAACGGCACGAACTTGAAAACAGATTCGGGGAGTGCTTTCGTCCCCTCGTGCTGCGCTTTGGCAGCGCGATCATCTTTTGCCTGCTCTTTATCGTGCTCACCGTGCTCATTCTCAACAACCGCAGGTTCTACTTTGCAGACATCCCCGCCTGGGCGATCAACCTGCCCGTCTCCGCGGTGCTGCTCGTGGAGAACGCCGTCAAGTTCTTCGCGCTCAAATCGCCGCGCTCCAAGATCGCCTGCTACGTTCTGGACATTCTCACGCTCACGGTGCTCACCCTCTTTTCGGACGGGGCGCTCATCTCCACGCTGTATATCATCATCCTCTCGGAGTTCTATCTCTATCAGCCCTCCGTCTCCGCAAACGTCGCGATGGGCGTGAGCAGCATCGTGCTCTTCCTCATCGCCTTCGGCGTATCCACGCTCTTCAAACAGGGGGTGACCAGCCTCGACTTCCTGCTCACCAGCGCCTTCGACGACCTCATCATCCTCACGCTGCACTTCTTCGTCGTCAACTTCTCCGTGCAGATCTACCGCAAGAACAAGGAGCTGGGCGAGGCGAACGCAGACCTCAACAAGAGCAACGAAAAGCTGCGCCTTGCCTATGAGGAATTGCAGGAGATCACCGCGCTCGAAGAGCGGCAGCGCATCGCCAAGGAGATCCACGACACGGCGGGGCACTCCATCACCACCGTCATCATGCAGACGGAGGCGGCAAAGCTCATCATGGAGAGCGATCCCGAGGAGGCAAAGCGCAGGATCACCGCCGCCAACTTGCAGGCAAAGCACGCGCTCGAAGAGTTGCGCGAGAGCGTGCATCTGCTCTCGGGAAGCCGCGGCGCCATCTCCCTCAAGGAGCAGTTCATCGCCATCATTCACGACTCCATGGACGGCACGGGCATCGCCATCCGCTACGACGTTGCCGATATCACGCTGTGCGACGCCAAGTCCCGCTTCCTGCTCAACACCTTAAAGGAGGGCATCTCCAACGGGCTGCGCCACGGCGGGGCGACCGCCTTCTACTTCGAACTCAAAGAGGTGGAGGGCAGGGTGGAGTTCTATCTCTCCGACAACGGTAAGGGCATGGAGATCTCCTCCCTCAAAGAGGGGTTCGGGCTGAGCGGGATGCACACCCGCGCCGAGAGTTTGGGGGGGAACGTCTGGTTCGAGACGGAGCCGGACGAAGGATTTGAAATTCATCTCACGCTGCCTTCGGACAGCGCTCAAGGAGGAAAACTATGAAGATCAGAGTGCTGCTCTGCGACGATCAGGCAATTCTTGCGGACGGCATCCGCAGCGTGCTCTCTTCCTGCGAACAGCTGGAAGTGGTGGGCATCGCGCAGGACGGGCTGGAGGCGCTCAGGCTGGTGGAGGAGACGAAACCCGACGTCGTGCTCATGGACATCCGTATGCCCAACATGAACGGCGTCATTGCCACGCAGGAGATCAAGCGCCGCCACCCCGCCGTCAAGGTGCTCATCCTCACCACCTTCGACGACAGCGACTACATTCTCAACGCCATCAACTACGGCGCGAGCGGATACCTCTTGAAGGACACCTCCGCCTCCGCCCTCATCGACGCCATTGAGAACGCGTATGCGGGGGACACCATCCTTCCCGCCAAGATCGCAAAGCGCATCGCAGACGCCGCCAAGATGGTGACGAGCGACCGCGAGATCAGGATCAAGCGCGCCTTCTCCCTCTCCGACCGCGAAACGGAGATCGCCTTTATGCTGTACGAGGGCTTCACGAACAAGCAGGTCGCCTCCGCGCTCAAACTCTCGGACGGCACCGCCCGCAACTACATTTCCTCCATCTACGAAAAGATGGGGGTGGGCAGCCGCAGCGAGGCGGTGGAAAAGCTCAAAGAGACGTTAAAATAAATACCGTTTGCAAAAAACACGACCAAACGATCCCCGCGCAGGGGATCTTTTTTTGCGCTCATTTTATTTTTTTCAGTCATTTGATTGACGGCGGCGGGGCAATGTGGTATAATATGCAAGTTGTAATTACAACATTTGCGGAGGAAGTATGACCGAGCGTTTTGAAATGTTTACCGTGCTCATCGCCCGCATCAACCGCCTCATCTACCGTTTGAAGGCGGAGGAGATGGCGGAGTACGGGCTCAGGAGTTCGCACGTGTCCTGCCTGTACTATCTGTATCGGGAGGAAACGCTCACCGCGGCGCAGCTGTGCGACATCTGCGGCGAGGACAAGGCGAATATCTCCCGCGCGCTGCAAGATCTGCAGAGCAGGGGATACCTCGTGCGCAGCGGGCAGGGGTACCGAAACGCCATTTCGCTCACGCCGTCGGGCAGGGAAGTGGGGCAAAGCATTGCGCAAAAGATCGCCCGCTTCATCGAGCGCGCCAGCGCGGGGCTGGAAGAGGAGGAGCGCGCCGCCATGTACCGTTCGCTCACCCTCGTGGAAAACAACCTCAAGGCACTGTGCGGCAAGAGCGCCGCGCAAAAAGGAGACGCATGAATTTTATCAAGAAGGCATATTGCAGAGTATTTCAAACGGGGCTGCGCGCGGCGCTTCCCTTCCTGCCCTATCGCGAACCCAAGCCCCTGCATAGCGTCGGGGAGCTCGTCCCCCTCTTTTCCACGCTGAAGGTGGGGCGGGTGCTGCTCGTCACGGACGGCGGTCTGCGCGCGATGGGGGCGACGAAGGCGCTGGAGGAGTGCCTGTCCGCCGCGGGCGTCTTTGTCGCGGTGTACGACGGCACGTGCGCCAACCCCACGGTGAAGAACGTGGAGGAGGCGCGCAGGGTATATCTTGACAACAAGTGCGAGGCGCTCATCGCCTTCGGGGGCGGCTCGCCCATCGACTGCGCCAAGGCGGTGGGGGCGCGCATCGCCTATCCCAAGAAGTCCATGGACAAGCTCAGGGGGCTGCTGCGCGTTTTAAGGCGCATTCCCACCCTCGTCGCCATTCCCACCACGGCGGGCACGGGCAGCGAGACGACGCTCGCCGCCGTCATCACGGACGGGGAAAAGCATCACAAGTACACCATGAACGACTTCACCCTCATTCCCCGCTATGCCGTGCTCGATCCCGACGTCACGCTCACGCTCCCCCCGCGTCTCACGGCGACCACGGGCATGGACGCGCTCACCCACGCTGTGGAGGCGTTCATCGGGCGCTCCACCACGCGGGAGACGCGCAGGAAGGCATTGGAGGCGACGGCGCTCGTCTTTGCCAACGTGCAGCGTGCCTACGCCAACGGGAAGGATCGCGAGGCGCGCGCGGGAATGCTGCGCGCCGCCTACCTTGCGGGCATCGCCTTCTCCAAGTCCTACGTGGGCTACGTGCACGCCGTGGCGCACTCGTTGGGCGGGCAGTACAACATTCCGCACGGGCTGGCAAACGCCGTGCTGCTGCCCGTCGTGTTGGAGGCGTACGGCAAAAAGGTGCATAAGAAGCTGCACCGCCTCGCCGTGGCAGCGGGCATCGCGCGCGCGGAGGAGCCGCACGAGGAGGGGGCGAAGAAGTTTATTTGCGCCGTCAAGAGCATGAATGCGCACATGAACATTCCCACAAGTTTCCCCGAGATCAGGCGGGAGGACGTGCCCAAGATGGCGCGCTATGCCGATGAGGAGGCGAACCCGCTCTACCCCGTGCCCAAGCTGATGAACGCGAAGGAGCTGGAGCAGTTCTATTACGCGACGATGGAGGAAAACAAATGACGATCGAACGGTTGGATGAAGTAC
>CALVTZ010000089.1 GCA_944363255.1 uncultured Clostridia bacterium | reverse complement strand
AGGTTTCCGCGTCCGCCTGTTCGTCCCGCCCCGTAATATCCTCGAAGGCGTAATGGGCAACGGGCAACCGCTCCTGCGCCGCCGCGTGCCTGCTTTCTGCGGAAACGGGTTGCAGCAGCACAAGTGCAATGGTGAGAAGTGCCAGCACCATGAGGGCGAGCACGCCCGCGACCTTTCTTCTTCCACTCATCATGCGTTCCCCTCCCGTTCGGCGGCATAGATGCCGTCGTCATAGATATAGTACAGCTCCTCCGCGTTGGAAGGACAGTGCAGATCTGCCCACCACCAATCGCTGTTTGAAACGAACGGCTCGTTTCCGCCGCGGATCATGGCGATGGTCTCGCCGGGCGTCTTAAAGGCGATCCCTGCGCGAACGTACGTCTGCTCCGTCTCGTACGGCACGAACAATTCAAAGTCCGAGCGGTAGCGGTCTGCCGCCCCCACCGTGGAACTGTTGACGTACGTCCTGATCACGCCCTCCGCCCCCGCCGAACGAAATCCGCTCGACGCATAGTATTGGATGAGCCGATCGCCATAGGCGATCTGCACCTCGAAGTTCGTATTCTGATGCCATACGGCGGCATTCTCAATGAGCGTGGCGTGCAGGGCATACCCGCCGAAGAACACGCCGTCTTGCGCGCCCAGATGGTGAACCCGCGCGCCTCGTTTTTGATGTCCGTGAGCGTCACGCCGCGATAGCACGGCTGACCATCGCGATACCACTCGTCCAGCCCGCCGTCCACGCCCGCAACGACCACGCTACAAAACAGCTGCGTGCCGTGCACCTGTGCGCTGACGAGCGTCTTGCCCGCGCCGTGCGCCCTGACCACGCCCGCCTCAACGGAAGCGACGCCCACGTCCGCACTCTTCCATGCGACATTGGAATAGGGCGCGCCGTTGCGCAGCACGCCGAGCGTACCCGTCTGCCCGTCATCCAGCACGAGCGTCTCGTGGCTGATCGCGTACGTGCCGTTTTCCGCAGAAGTGACGCCCACCTTTGCGACCGTCTTGACCTCCCCGTACGTGGCGGTGATCTCCGCCTGCCCGCTTGCACGCGCAAAGAGCGTTCCCGCCGCCACGACGACGCAGTCGGACGAGCTCTCCCAGGATACGAGCCGCTCATCAAAATCGGGAGAATTTGCGCTGATGGCAAGTTCCGTCACCTCTCCCTCCTTCAAAATGAGGCAGTCATCCTGCAAATATAATTGCGTAACGGGCTGCGGCGCAGGCGGCAATTCCTCCTCCGTTTCGCCGTTCCTGCACGCAGTCATCCCGCATATCACGAGCGAAACAAGCCCCAAAGCAAGAAGTTTTTTGTACCTCACCTTCTCTTTTCCTCCATTTTTGCTGCGTTTTGCATTTTTTCCTTATCATCTGATGACGCCCTCAATATAACACCAAACAATTTGAAATTCAAGGATATTTTCCGCAACGATATTGACAAAATCCGCATAGTATTGTATTATAATTTCGCAAAATGTCCTATTATGGAGGCGCCTGTGTTCACCTTTCGCAGCATTGGCTACAACTGTCTTGAAGATCACCCCATGCGGATGCGCAGACCGCAGGGGCTGTATGAATTTTACCTGCTGCTGTATATCAAGATGCCCATTACGCTGTATCTTGAACGGGAGAGCGTGTTCTGCCGCCCGGGTAGCCTCATCCTCTTCCCGCCCTTTGCCCCGCAAAATTGGGATACGCACGCCACGCGCATGACGCACCACTTCTGCACCTTTGAGCTTGAAGATCCCGACTACTTCAACAACCTGGAGATCCCGCTGAATACCCCGCTCTTTTTGAATGCGAACAAGGAGCTGGACGCGCTCTTCCGTACGCTGGCGGAGGAATTTCACAGCGCGCGGATCGGAAAACTGTACAAGGTGGACAGCATCCTCAACGACTATTTTGTTACGCTGGCGCGCAAGCTGCACCTCTCGGGCACGGAAAAGAACGAGTACACCATGTCCGTTTTGCAGCAGTTTGAAGATCTGCGTCTGCGCATCTATGAGGACCCCTCGCAGGATGTCGCGCAATATGCAGCGCAGGCGGGGTTTTCCACGCGCAGATTCGAGCACTATTACCGGCTGTTCTTTGAGTTGAGCCCCAAGGAAGAGATCGATCGGGCACGCCTGCAAATGGCAAAGGATAAGCTGCTCGAAGGTCAGCCGCCCGAACTGCTTGCCGCGCATCTGGGCTTTGGCAGCCCCGAATACTTTACCAAGTGGTTCCGCAAAAATACGGGGCTCTCCCCCAAGCGCTTTGCCGAAAGAAAGCGCCAACCCAAACCATGACAAAAAACCCCGCACCTTCGGCGGGGTTTTTTGCGCGCTCTCTTTATGCCTTCGCGCATGATCGGCGCATGATCTTACATACGAATGGATGTTTGCGTCCCATTCCATGCCGTGCAACAAAAAAACGGGCGGAACGAATGCGTTCTGCCCGTTTTCATCTGTTTGATCACAGGTTTTCGTCCAGGAATGCCTTGAGCGTGGGCGCGGGCACATAGCCGAGGCTGTTTGCAACGGGCGCGCCGCCCTTGATGACGAAGATATTGGGAATGGACATGACGCCGTATTTTTGCGCCGTGTCGCCGTCCTCGTCCACGTTGATCTTGACGAACTCCGCACGTCCTGCATAGTCGGGCGCAAGCTCGTCCAGCACGGGAGCGATCATGCGGCAGGGGCCGCACCAGGGTGCCCAGAAGTCGCACACCACCGTCTTGCCTTCCTTGATGAGCGCCTCAAGCTGGGCGCCGTTGATCTCTTTTACGTTTTTCGACATTTGATTATTCCTCCTTATTTTTGAAGTATGTTACGATCTCCTCCAACTTCACGCGCTCGGCGGTGCCGCCGCGCAAGTCCTTGACTTCCACTTCGCCCTCCTGAAGCTCGCGCTCGCCCAGGACGATGATATAGCGCGCCCCCGTCTTGTCCGCATACTTGAACTGCGCCTTGACGGAGCGCTCCATGAGGTCGGTCTCGCAGGAGATCCCCTGCGCGCGCAGCTGCCCTGCGAGCAGGAAGCTCTTTTCGCGCGAGGCGGCATCCATGCCCGCGAGGTACACGGACACGCCCCCCTCTTCCTTGGGAAGGCAGCCCTCCGCCGCCATGACGAGGAGCAGCCGCTCCATGCCCGCGGCGAATCCTGCTGCGGGAACGGGTTTGCTGTCCATCTGCTCGAGCAGCGTATCGTATCTTCCGCCGCCCAAAACGGTGCCCTGCGCCCCCGCCGCGTCCGAGACGAACTCAAACACGGTGCGGCTGTAATAGTCCAGCCCGCGCACGATGGAGGGATCCACCGTGAACGTAACACCCGCGCTCGTGAGCAGCGCCTTCACGCGTTCGAAGTGGGCGGTGCAGTCCTCGCACAGATAGTCGAGCATGCGCGGAGCGCCCGCCGCGATCTTCTTGCACCCCTCCACCTTGCAGTCGAGCATACGCATGGGGTTCTTTGCAAAGCGCGCCTTGCAGTCCTCGCACATCTCCGCAAGGTGCGGGGTGAAGTACGCCTTGAGCGCCTCGTGATAGCGCGCGCGGCAGTGCTTGCAGCCGATGGAGTTGATCCTGAGCTCCACCTTCTTCAAGCCGAGATTTTTGAGGAAGGCGTCTGCAAGGGAGATGACCTCTGCGTCCGCCTCTGCCCCTGCCGCGCCGTACAGTTCGCAGCCGAATTGGTGGAACTCGCGCAGTCTGCCCGCCTGCGGCCGCTCATAGCGGAAGGCGGAGATGAGGTAGTAGCTCTTAAAGGGCAGCACGCCGCCCATGAGCCCGTGCTCGATGAAGGCGCGCGCCACGCCCGCCGTGCCCTCCGGACGCAGGGTGACGGAACGCCCGCCCTTGTCGAGAAAGGTGTACATTTCCTTGTTGACGATGTCGGTGGTGTCGCCCACGCCGCGGGAGAACAGCTCCGTGTGTTCGAACACGGGGGTGCGGATCTCCTTGAAGGCATAGCTTGCCGCCGTCTTTCTTGCAACGTCCTCGATATATTGCCACTCGTGTGCCTGCGCGGGCAGAACGTCCTTGCAGCCCTTTGGAATTTGAATCATGCGTTACTCCCTTGTATTGTCCCGCAAAGCGCGCATTACAGCACGTACTTTTTGAGGTCGCGATCCTTGGTGATCTTGCTGAGGTGTTCCTCGACGTACGCGCGGTTGATCTCCACGGGAATGACGGGATAGTCCCCGCCGCCCGCGTTGAAGGAGATGTCCTCGAGCAGATACTCCATCACCGTGTGCAGTCTGCGCGCGCCGATGTCCTCGCTCGTGAGGTTGATCTCCTCCGAGATCTCCGCCACCGCTTCGATGGCGTCCGCGGTGAATTTGAGGTCGATATTGTCGACGGCGAGCAGCACCGCGTACTGCTGCGTGAGCGAATGTTCGGTATTCGTGAGAATGTTGACAAAGTCCTCTTTGGTGAGGGAGGAGAGCTCCACCGAGACGGGGAAGCGCCCCTGCAATTCGGGAATAAGGTCCTCCACGCGCGCCACGTGGAATGCGCCCGCCGCGATGAAGAGAATGTAGTCCGTTTTCACCGCGCCGTACTTGGTCATCACCGTGCTGCCCTCCACGATGGGAAGGATGTCGCGCTGCACGCCCTCGCGGGAGACGTCCGCCCCGCCCGTGTTGCCCTTTGCGGCGATCTTGTCGATCTCGTCAATGAAGATGATGCCGTCGTTCTCCGCACGGCGCAACGCCTCCGTCTTGACCGCGTCGTCGTCGATGAGTTTCTCCGCTTCCTCGGCGATGAACAGCTTCATCGCCTCCTTGACGGTGAGCTTGCGCTTCTTCTTTTTGGGGGGAAGCATATCGCCGAAGATGGAGCCGAGGTTGATCGCCGCCCCGCCCGGCACGAGCTCCATGTTCTTGGGCTCGTCGTTGACTTCCGCCTCGATGACGAGGGCGTCGAACACCCCCTTGCGCAGAGAGTCGGTGAGGTTGGCCTCGAACACCTCGCGCGCCGTCTCGCCGCGGTCTGCCTTCTTGAGTTCGGCGAGGATCTTCACCATCTTGCGCTCGGCAATGTCCG
Organism: uncultured Clostridia bacterium; assembly: GCA_944363255.1. Classification (GTDB taxonomy): domain Bacteria; phylum Bacillota; class Clostridia; order Christensenellales; family Borkfalkiaceae; genus Gallimonas. Next base: position 1,136 of record CALVTZ010000089.1, on the reverse strand, counting down.
TCGCCTTGACGGAGACCTCCGCCGTCTTTTCATCCTTGACGAGGCGGAAGGCGCACTCCACGAGGTCGCGCACCATGCCCTCCACGTCCTTGCCCACGTACCCCACTTCGGTGTACTTGGTCGCCTCCACCTTGATGAAGGGCGCCTTGACGAGCTTGGCGAGGCGGCGGGCGATCTCCGTCTTTCCCACACCCGTGGGGCCCTTCATGATGATATTCTTGGGCGTGATCTCATCGCGCAGTTCGGGGGAGAGCTGGGAGCGGCGGTAGCGGTTGCGCAGCGCAATGGCGACTGCCTTCTTCGCCTCCTCCTGCCCGATGATGTGCTTATTCAGTTCGTTTACGATTTGTTTGGGTGATAAATTCATCTTCTCGCCTCCCCGCTCACACCGTCTCGCAGATGATGTGATCGTTGGTGAACACGCAGATCTCGCTTGCGATCTTGAGAGACTTTCTCGCGATCTCCTCTGCCGTGAAGTCGGTATTCTGCACGAGTGCGCGCGCCGCAGCGAGCGCGTAATTTCCGCCCGAGCCGATGGCGCACACGCCCTCGTCCGGTTCGATGACCTCGCCCGTGCCCGAGAGAATGAGCAGCGTATCCTTATCCGCCGTGATCATCATGGCGTTGAGCTGCCGCCCCAGCTTGTCGCTGCGCCACATATCGGCAAGTTCCACCGCCGAGCGCATGAGGTTGCCCGCAAACTTGTTGAGCATCCCTTCAAAGCGCTCCGCAAGGGCGAAGGCGTCCGTCACCGAGCCCGCAAAGCCGAGAATGACTTTGCCGCCGTATATCCTTCTCACCTTGATCGCCGTATTCTTGAACACCACCGATTCGCCCATGGTCACCTGACCGTCGCCCGCGATGGCGGTGACGCCGCCCCGCTTGACGGCGCAAATTGTCGTTCCGCGAAATTCCATACCTACCTCCTATTGTGCGAGCGCGGCAGCGCGGAATGCCTGAATGTCCGCAAGTGCCCGCTCTGCAAGCAGTCTCTTTTTTTGCTTTTTATCCTTGATGTCCAGCCCGCGCAGAATGCCGAAGTTGGCGTTCATGGGCTGGAAGTGCCTGTTTTCCGCCGTGATATAGCGCGCGAGCGCGCCCAGCACCGTGGTATCGGGCGGGACGATGCGCTCCCT